>NZ_JAVRHI010000563.1:0-22254 GCF_034105845.1 Streptomyces sp. CRN 30
GGCCGCGTGCTCGGCGCCGTCGCCGCCCTGGGCGGGCACCGACGGCGGCGCGTCCCCGTCGGCGGGATCGCTCTCCGCGGCGGGCGCGGGCACCCGGGCCTCACCATTGGCCTGGCGCCGGGGCGTGGACGCCTGGAGCGCCATGCCCCCTGTCGTGCGGAAGAGTTCGTCGGCCCCGGGCAGACTCACTCGGCGTGACACCGGGCGAGCACCTCCCTGGCGAGCTGGCGGTAGGCGGCGGCACCGACGGAGTTGGAGGCGTACGTGGTGATCGGCTCACCGGCGACCGTGGTCTCCGGGAAGCGGACCGTGCGCCCGATGACCGTGTGGTAGACGTGGTCGTCGAACGCCTCGACGACCCGCGCGAGCACCTCACGGCTGTGCACGGTGCGCGAGTCGTACATCGTGGCGAGGATGCCGTCGAGTTCCAGCTCCGGGTTGAGCCGCTCCTGGACCTTCTCGATGGTCTCGGTGAGCAGCGCCACACCGCGGAGGGCGAAGAACTCGCACTCCAGCGGGACGATCACCTTGTGGGCCGCCGTCAGCGCGTTCACCGTGAGCAGGCCGAGCGAGGGCTGACAGTCGATCACGATGTAGTCGTAGTCGGCCATGAGCGGCTTCAGCGCGCGCTGCAGCGTGGACTCGCGCGCGACCTCGCTCACCAGCTGGACCTCGGCGGCGGACAGGTCGATGTTGCTGGGCAGCAGGTCCATGTTGGGGACCGCGGTCTTCAGGAGGACCTCGTCGGCCGCCATGCCCCGCTCCATGAGCAGGTTGTAGACGGTCAGGTCGAGCTCCATGGGGTTGACGCCCAGGCCGACCGAGAGCGCGCCCTGCGGGTCGAAGTCGACCAGCAGCACCCGCCGTCCGTACTCGGCGAGCGCGGCGCCCAGGTTGATGGTCGACGTGGTCTTGCCGACGCCGCCCTTCTGGTTGCACATCGCGATGATCTTCGCGGGACCGTGGTCGGTCAGCGGGCCCGGGATCGGGAAGTACGGCAGCGGGCGGCCCGTCGGGCCGATGCGCTCACGGCGCTGGCGGGCCGCGTCGGGCGCGAGCGTGGCCGCGTACTCCGGATCGGGCTCGTACTCGGCGTCGGGGTCGTAGAAGTGTCCCTCGGGCAGTTCGTCGTAGTCGGCGAAGTGGCCGCGGAGCTCGCCACTTCCGTCGCCGGCCATGGCGTTCACGTGATGGCCATCCATGCTCTGGTGTGCTGGCTGAGTCACCTCTGACGTGGGGTGACCCTGGTGGGCTGCGAAGGTGCGCACAGCGACGGAGCCGACAGCCTGGAGCCCCGTGGGCCGATGACCCTGCGCAGGCGTTCCTGGTTGACCACCCCCGGGAGTAAATGTCGACTCATTCACAAGTCGTCTTACCTCCTTGGTGACCAGGAAACTTCTAGATAGGTCAGCGTGGCACCATGCCGACGGTTGGCGACTCTATGGCGTGTCACCGGTCCGCAGCAACACAATCCGCCGGACCCGGCCCGATGTGTCGGCATTGAAACATCCCGCTGTCAAGGGCGTACGGCCGTCGCATGGCAGGTTTCACCGTTGTGCGAAAGGGTCGAAGAGTCACGTTCGAGGCGAGTCGACCCGGCACCGGTCAGTGAACATACACACATTCGGCCGGACCTTGTCGGGCAAGGTCCGGCCGAGTGGGCGCGGTTGACGCGCAGTGTTGACGTATCGCTTTACGGCGCCCGCGAGTCGGCCGGGCGGCCGCGCGGCCTAGCCGAGCAGGGAGTCGAGTTCCACGTACTCCATGCCGTGCGCCTCGGCGACCTCCCGGTACACCACCTTGCCGTCATGCGTGTTGAGGCCCCTGGCCAGCGCGGGATCGCGACGCAGCGCCTCGACCCAGCCCCGGTTCGCCAGTTCGACGATGTACGGCAGCGTGGCGTTGGTCAGCGCGTGGGTGGAGGTGTGGGGCACGGCACCCGGCATGTTGGCGACGCAGTAGAACACCGACCCGTGGACGGTGAAGGCCGGTTCGGCGTGCGTGGTGGGGCGCGAGTCCTCGAAGCAGCCGCCCTGGTCGATCGCGATGTCGACAAGGACACTTCCCGGCTTCATCCGCGCCACGAGCTCGTTGGTGACCAGCTTCGGCGCCTTGGCGCCCGGGATGAGGACGGCGCCGATGACGAGGTCGGCCTCCAGGCAGGCCCGCTCCAGCTCGAAGGAGTTGGAGACGACGGTCTGCACCCTGGTGCCGAAGACCCGGTCCGCCTCGCGCAGCTTGTTGATGTCCTTGTCGAGCAGGGTCACGTGGAAACCGAGGCCGACCGCGATCTGCGCGGCGTTCCAGCCCGCCACGCCACCGCCGATGACCACGGCCTTCCCCGCCGCCACGCCCGGAACACCGCCGGGCAGCACACCGCGGCCGCCGCCGGCGCGCATCAGGTGGTAGGCGCCGACCTGTGGGGCGAGCCGGCCCGCGACCTCGGACATGGGGGCGAGCAGCGGCAGCGCCCGGTTCGGCAGCTCGACGGTCTCGTAGGCGATCGCCGTGGTGCCGGACTCCAGCAGCGCGTCCGTGCACTCCTTGGACGCGGCCAGGTGCAGGTAGGTGAAGAGCGTCTGGTCCTTGCGCAGGCGGTGGTACTCCTCGGCGACGGGCTCCTTGACCTTCAGCAGCAGGTCGGCGGTGGCCCACACCTCGTCCGCGGTGCCGAGGATCCGGGCGCCGGCGGCGACGTACTCGTCGTCCGTGATGGAGGAGCCGGCACCGGCGCCCCGCTCGACGACGACCTGGTGCCCGTGGCGGACCAGCTCGTGCACACCGGCGGGGGTGATGGCCACCCGGAACTCGTTGTTCTTGACCTCGCGGGGGATGCCGACCTTCACGTGGATCACGGTCCTCGACTCGTCAGGGGTGTGAGTGACGGCACGCACGCGCACGCAGGCGACGCATGCCAGTCGATGCAGACATACCCGTACGCATCGGAGCGCACCGGGAGACACCGCGGAAGAACCGGCGGCGCACCCAGTCTAATGAAGGCCTCTCCCCTGTCTAGCCTTTCAAAGCATCATTTTCCGCCGGGGGCGCTGCGGATTTCGCAGGCGTTAGCGTCATGTTCCATGGTGATCTCATCACCATCGCCGTCGCGGGCCCCGTCGCCGTCGCCGCCTTCGAGTTCTTCTCCCAGCATGCGCTCGGCCGTTCCCCGGTGCAGCCGGGCCGCCGCCGGGTCCCCGAGCCGTTCCAGCGTGTCCGCGAGCCGGAGGTGCAGCGCCGCCTGCAGCCGGGCGTCCTCGGCACGTCGCGCCCACTCCACGGCCTCCTGGCAGGTGTGCAGCGCCTCCTCGGGCCGCCCCGCGTACTCCTGCACCCGCGCCGTCTCGCTGAGTGCCCGCGCCTGGCCGGCCACGTCACCGAGCCTGCGGTACCCGGCCAGGGCGGAACGCCAGTTGCGCAGCGCCTCCCCGTAACGGCCCGCGTAGGTGTGGGCGGTGGCGATGCGGCCGTGCAGCCGGGCCGCGTCGGCGCGCTCGTCGCGGGCGAGCCGCTGCGCGAGGGCCCGCCCGTACCAGTCGGCCGCCCGGTCGTAGTCCCCGAGCTCCTGGTGGGCGCCGCCCACGGACTCCATCGCGCGGCCGGTCGCGTACGGGTCGCCCGCCCGCCGTCCGGCGTCCAGCGCGGCCCGGTAGCGGAGCAGCGCCTCGGCGGTACGGCCGGTGCGGGCGTCCAGGTCGGCGAGGTTGAGCAGCGCGGCGGCCTGCTCGCGGGGCAGGTCGCGGCGCTCGGCGACGTCGAGCACGAGCCGGTGGATGCCGTACAGGTCCGGTGCGGCGGCGTGGGTGCCGAAGTGGGCGACCATCGCCCGGACGAGCTGGGACATCAGGCGCCGCGCGAGGGTGTCCAGCTCGCCGTCGGCGACCGCCAGCCGGGCCGAGGCCAGCAGCGCGGGCCGCCGTACGCGCAGCCACTCCTCGGCCGCCCGCGGACTGGGGAAACGCAGCGCGCGGGGCATGCCGATGAGCTTCTCGCGGGCCTGCGGGCTGTCGGTCTCGGTGATGGCCCGGCAGGACTGCAGCAGCCGCAGGGTGCGCTCCAGCATGCGGGCGCGGGCCAGCTGGAGTTCGGCCGGGCGTTCGTGGGTCGCGGCGAGGGGGCGCAGCAGCGGCAGCAGACAGCCCGGCACCTCGTACTGCGGCAGGGGCGAGCCCACGGTGTGCAGGAAGCCGAAGGCGGCCAGGTCCTCCAGCGCGCCGCGGGCCGCGTCCACCGAACAGCCGGCCAGTCCGGACGCGGTCTGCGGGTCGACCAGGCCCGCGGGGGCGAGCGACAGCAGCCGCAGCATCCGGGCGGTGGGGCCCGGCAGGGAGTCGTGGGCGAGCCGCAGGACCCGGGAGAGCGGTGTGCCCTCGGCGTCCGCCGCGCGCAGGTGCTTGGCCAGGTCGGCGACGGCGGCCTGGGGGTGCGCCGCGAGCCAGCCCCCGGCGAGCGTCAGCGCGGCGGGCTGGGCCGCGCACTCCTCCACCAGGTGCTCCGCAGCCCGCGGGTCGACGGTGATCCGCACGGATCCGGTGAGGCGGCAGAGCAGTTCCAGCGCGGACTTGGTGTCCAGGCCGCCCAGGGTGCACGGGCGGACGTCGGCGATGCCGGTCAACGGCCCGCCGGAGACCGCGACGACCAGGCACTCCGGGGTGTCCGGCAGCAGCGCGTCGACCTGCTGGGCGTCGGCCGCGTCGTCGAGCAGGAGCAGCGCCCGGCGGCCGGCCAGGGCCGCGCGCAGCGCCGCGGCGAGGTCGTCCTGGCCGGCGCCGGCCGGGGTGGGCAGACCGAGCGCGGTGAGCAGGTCACGTGCGGTGGTCTCAGTGGGTACGGGCGTGCCGCCGGGTTCGGTCAGGCGCGCGCGGAACACCCCGTCGGGGTAGCGGTCGGCCACCCGCCGGGCGAGTTCCTCGGCGAGCGCGGTGCGGCCGTAGCCGGGCCGGCCCGCGATGAGCAGCACGCGCGCGCGGGGCGCCTTCCTGCCGGAGAGGGTGTCGAGGCCGGCCCGCTCGATGTCGGCGCGCAGCTCCTTCAGTTCCCGTGTGCGGCCCAGGAAACCGAGCTCCGTGGAGCCGGTCGGGCCGGCCGGGGGCCGATCCCCTCCGGCCGTCCCGGTGCACTCCGTGTCGACCACCTGTTCCGTCACGGGTCACGCTCCCGTTCCACTGCGCGTGCGAGCCCGCCGGGACTCCGGTCCGGGCGTTTTGCAGAGCCTAGTTCACGCTCTGCGACGATCCCGGCGGAGCACGGCGGACGAGTCGCCCGATCGGATCAGCCGATCGTAGGACCGCATACGCCGGACGGGCAGGAGACCGCAGGAAGTGGCGAAATCGGGCACCTGGAGGCCTGGAACGCCGTCAGGCCTCGTGTTCGTCCAGCCTTCGGTCAGGCCTCGAACGGACGTGCGGGCCACGGCGCCTCCGCCGGGCGCAGCGCGTCGATCCCGTCCCCGTTACGGGCGGCGATCAGCGACAGCACGCCCACCACCAGGCAGTTGTTGTGCAGCTCACCCGCGAGGACGCCGCGTGCGAGCTCGTCGACGGGCACCCGCTCCAGCTCCATGTCGGCCTCCTCGTCCTCGACGAGGAAGCGCTCCCCCTCGGCCTCGGAGAGATCACGGGCGAGGAAGACCCGTACGGCCTCGTCACAGCCGCCGGGCGTGGTGTAGACGTCGGTCAGGACGCGCCAGTCCTCCGCCTTGACGTGGGCCTCCTCGTACAGCTCGCGCTGCGCGGCGTGCAGCGGGTTCTCGCCGGGGACGTCGAGGAGCCCGGCGGGGATCTCCCACAGCTTGTGGCGCACGGGGTGGCGGTACTGACGGAGGACGAGGACCCGGTCCCGGTCGTCGAGGGCGAGGACCGCCACGGAACCGGGGTGGACCTGGTAGTCGCGGCCGACGACCGAGCCGTCGGGCATGACCACGTCGTCGGTGCGCACGGAGGTCTTGGCACCCACGAACGGCGTGTCGCTCGCCCGGATCTCCCACTCCTCGGCGATGTCCTTGATCGTCATGCCCTGTCCTTCCAGCCGTACAAAAGGGAACCGGGGTGCGCGCCCCTGCGATGAGGGCGCGTACCCCGGTCACCGTACAACTCTCGCGTCACCTGCGATTACTTGGCCGTCTTGCGCTCCACGGCGGCCTTGACCAGCCCGGCGAAGAGCGGGTGCGGGCGGGTCGGACGGGAGCGCAGTTCCGGATGCGCCTGGGTGGCGACCAGGTAAGGGTGGGCCTCACGGGGGTACTCGACGTACTCGACCAGCTTGCCGTCCGGGGAGGTGCCGGAGAACTGCAGACCAGCCTTCTTCTCCAGCTCGGCGCGGTACGCGTTGTTCACCTCGTAGCGGTGGCGGTGCCGCTCCTCGATGTACTCCTTGCCGTCGTAGACCTCGCGCGCGATCGAGCCCTCGGCCAGCTTCGCCGGGTACATGCCCAGCCGCATGGTGCCGCCCATGTCGCCCTCGCCGGCGACGATGTCGAGCTGCTCGGCCATGGTGGCGATCACCGGGTGGGCGGTGGCGGGGTCGAACTCGGTGGAGTTGGCGTCCGGGATGCCCGCCAGGTTGCGCGCGGCCTCGATCACGATGCACTGCAGGCCCAGGCAGAGGCCGAGCAGCGGGATGCCGTTCTCCCGGGCGTACTGGATCGCGCCGACCTTGCCGGACACGCCGCGCTCGCCGAAGCCGCCGGGGATACAGATCGCGTCGACGTCGCCCAGCTCCCGGGCCGCGCCCGCCGGCGTCTTGCAGTCGTCGGAGGTGACCCACTTGATCTTCACGCGGGCCTTGTTGGCGAAGCCGCCGGCGCGCAGCGCCTCGGTCACCGACAGGTAGGCGTCGGGCAGGTCGATGTACTTGCCGACCAGCGCCATCGTGATCTCGTGGAGCGGGTTGTGCACGCGGTCGAGCAGGTCGTCCCAGGTGGTCCAGTCCACGTCACGGAAGGGCAGGTCCAGCTTGCGCACGACGTACGCGTCCAGGCCCTCGGAGTGCACGACCTTGGGAATGTCGTAGATCGAGCGGGCGTCCGGACAGGCGACCACGGCGGCCTCGTCGACGTCGCACATCAGCGAGATCTTGCGCTTGATCGCGACCGGGACCTCACGGTCGCAGCGGAGCACGATCGCATCCGGCTGGATACCGATGTTGCGCAGCGCCGCAACCGAGTGCTGTGTCGGCTTCGTCTTCAGTTCACCGGAAGGTCCGATGTAGGGCAGGAGCGAGATGTGCACCACGAACACGTTGTCGCGGCCGACCTCGTGCCGGACCTGGCGGACGGTCTCCAGGAACGGCAGCGACTCGATGTCCCCGACCGTGCCGCCGACCTCGGTGATCACGACGTCGACCTCGTCGGAGGCCATCCGGCGGATGCGGTGCTTGATCTCGTTGGTGATGTGCGGGATGACCTGGACGGTGTCACCCAGGTACTCGCCGCGGCGCTCCTTGGCGATGACCGTGGAGTACACCTGGCCGGTGGTGACGTTGGCGGAGCCGTCGAGGTCGCGGTCGAGGAAGCGCTCGTAGTGGCCGATGTCCAGATCGGTTTCGGCCCCGTCGTTGGTGACGAACACCTCACCGTGCTGGAAGGGGTTCATCGTGCCCGGGTCGACGTTCAGGTACGGGTCGAGCTTCTGCATGACGACACGGAGGCCGCGCGCCTTGAGCAGCATGCCCAGGCTGGAGGCGGTGAGGCCCTTGCCGAGCGAGGAGGCGACGCCCCCGGTGACGAAGATGTGCTTGGTCGTCGTTGCTGTGCCGTTTCGAAAAGCACTGGGCGGCATGGCCAAGAGGGGGCTCCCGTGGTCGCGGTCTGTGGGGCGGTTCGGCTGCCGGTCCGGAGGATTCCTTCTGGTGCCGTCGCTGCGGTTCGGGGGACTCAACCCTCGGGTTGGTGCGCCCACCGGTCCACGGGCTACCAGCGTAACAGCGCGAGCGGGAGATGGCTTCCGGCCACGCTCCGCACACGGCCCGACACGAAGTTCGGAAGCCCGGCTTCCGGGTCACTCGTCCGGCAGATCCGGGTTGGCCGGAGCGGCACTCAGGACCCCGGGCAGCGTCGTATCCTCTTCGGACACTCGCTGCCGAGCACGGCCGGCGTACGGCGCCACCCCCGTCCGTTCCCGGATCACCTGGAGCTCGACAGTTCGTTGTTGAGCAGCGAACGCCTCGACTCCGTTGGGCATCGTTGTACGACGACGCATGACACGAACCCATGGATCACACTGGACACTGGCCCTTGTTGATCCCTTGGGTCCCTTGACCGCTGAAGCGACCGCCCTCTGACCGGGGCGACGTGGCCGTTCGACTGGAGTAGCACGTGGCCGGGCGCATCGAAGACTACGCACTCATCGGGGACATGCAGACGGCCGCGCTGGTCTGCCGGGACGGCACGGTGGACTGGCTGTGCCTGCCCCGTTTCGACTCCCAGGCCGTCTTCGCGGGACTGCTCGGCACGGAGGAGCACGGGTTCTGGCGGATCGGGCCGGCCCATACGGACGGGGAGGAACCACCAGCGGCCTCGCGCCGGACCTACCGGGGCGACTCGCTGGTCCTGGAGTCCGAGTGGGACACCCCGCGCGGCACGGTCCGCGTGACGGACTTCATGCCGCCCCGTGACGGCGCCCCGCAGCTGATCCGCATCGTCGAGGGCGTCAGCGGCCGGGTACCGATGCGCTCCGCGCTGCGGATGCGTTTCGCGTACGGGCGTGTCGTGCCGTGGGTGCACAAGCACGAGGGCCGCACCGTGGCGGTCGCGGGCCCCGACTCCGTGTGGTTCGACACGGACGCCGAGACCTTCGGCGAGGAGCTGACGACCTACGCCGACTTCACCGTGGCGCCGGGCGACAAGCTCGCGTTCACCATCTCCTGGCAGGCCTCGCACAAGGAGCCGCCGCCGCTGCCGGAACCGGAGCAGTCGCTCGAGGCCGCGCTGGAGTTCTGGCGCGACTGGGTGGAGAACTGCACGTACCACGGGCCCTACCGGGAGGCCGTGGTCCGCTCCCTGATCACCCTCAAGGCCCTCACCTACGCCCCCACCGGCGGCATCGTCGCCGCGCCCACCACCTCCCTGCCGGAGCACATCGGCGGCGTCCGCAACTGGGACTACCGCTACACCTGGCTCCGCGACGCCGCCATCACCCTCTCCTCGCTGCTGCGCACCGGCTACCGCGAGGAGGCCCGCGCCTGGCGCGAATGGCTGCTCCGGGCCGTCGCCGGCGACCCCGAGAACCTGCAGATCATGTACGGCATCGCGGGCGAGCGGGAGCTCGGCGAGGCGGAGCTGGACTGGCTGCCGGGCTACGAGGACTCCGCGCCCGTCCGGGTCGGCAACGGCGCGGCGCACCAGCTGCAGCTGGACGTGTACGGCGAGACCATCGAGGCCCTGCACCTGGCCCACATGACCGGCCTCGCCCGCAACGACTACGCCTCGCTCCTCCAGCTGAAGCTGATCCGCTACCTGGAGGACCACTGGAACGAGCCGGACGAGGGCATCTGGGAGGTGCGCGGCCCGCGCCGGCACTTCGTGCACTCCAAGGTCATGGCCTGGGTGGCGGTCGACCGCACCATCAAGCTCATCGAGTCGGGCGACGCCGACGGCCCGCTGGAGAGGTGGCGCGCGCTGCGCGACGACATCCACCGGGACGTGTGCGAGAAGGGTTACGACAAGGAGCGCAACACCTTCACCCAGTCCTACGGCTCCAAGGAGCTGGACGCCTCCCTGCTGCTCATCCCGCAGGTGGGCTTCCTGCCGCCGGACGACAAGCGGGTGATCGGCACCATCGAGGCGATCCAGCGGGAGCTGTCGACCACGGACGGCTTCATCCTGCGCTACCCGACCTCCGGCGGGGACGAGGGCGTGGACGGGCTGCCGGGCGACGAGGGCGCGTTCCTGGCGTGCTCGTTCTGGATGGCGGACGACCTGGCGATGATCGGCCGGGTGGACGAGGCCCGCAAGCTCTTCGAGAAGCTACTGGCCCTCCGCAACGACCTGGGGCTGCTGGCGGAGGAGTGGGACCCGGTCGCGCAGCGCCAGGTCGGCAACTTCCCGCAGGCGTTCAGCCACGTGCCCCTGATCGACACGGCGCTGCGGCTGACGGCCTCGGGCGCGTACGGCGGCTGATCCCCGCGCGGCCGTGGCGGTCCGTGCCACGGCCGCGGAACGTACGCCTGTACGGCCGTACGACGGCTAGGAGAGCGGCCTGGACCGCGTCAGCTCGTCGTAGACGCTGAGCACCTGGGCCACCGTCTCGTCCTCGGTCGGCCAGGTGGCGGCCTGCCGGACACCGTTGTCCTTGAGCACCTCACGGCGGCCGGGATCGGCCAGGAGGCGGACGACGGCCTCCGCGAGGGCCGCCGCGTCGCCGTGCGGAACCAGCTCCGCCGCGTCGCCCACGAGTTCGGGCACACCGGCGACGGCGGCCGCGACGAGCGGCACGCGCGCGTGCAGGGCCTCCTGCGCGAGCACGGACCGGGACTCCCAGCTGCTCGGCAGCAGCGCGATGTCGGCGGCGGCGATCAGCTCGACGATGTCGTCGCGCCGTCCCACCAGCCGCACCGGGAGCGCCTCGTCCTCGATCCGCCGCTGCAGGACGGCCCGCAGCGGCCCCTCCCCCGCGATCACCACCAGCGGGGCGGGGTCGAGTCCGCGCCAGATCCGCGCGGCGTCCAGCAGCGTCCCGTACCCGCGGTCGTGGTCGAGCGTGCCGACGGCCATGAGCAAGGGGCGACCGGTGGCGCCGACCTCGGCACGGGTCTTGGACCGCGTCGGGTCCGGGTCGTCGTCGGGCCGGCGCGGGGCGGGCAGGGCGACGGCGGCGAGCCGCGCGTCCCGGGCGCCCCTCTCGCGGGCCCGGTCGACGAGTTCGGAGGAGGTGCCGAGGACCACCGAAGCGGTTCGGGCGACCCGCCGCTCCAGCAACCGCAGCAGATGGCCCCGGGCCCCCTCCGCCTGCGAACGCGTGTGCCAGGTCACGACGAACGGGACGGTACGGCCGCTCAGCGCGAGCGAGGCCCGGAACGCGGCGTGCAGTCCGTGCGCGTGCACGAGGTCGGCACCCGCACAGGCCGTCCGCAGGGCGGTCACGGCGGCGGGGTCGCTGCTGCGGTCCACCGGAACGTGCACGGCGCCGACGCCGGTGAAGTCGTACGTGCGGCCCGTCTCACCCGGAGCGCACACGGTGACCCGCACCCCCCGGGCGACGAGGCCCTCGGCCAGCGACCGCACATGCGTACTACTGGCCGCGCTGCCCCCGCCGAGCACCTGCACGGTGCGCAGCGGCGCTTGGCCCTGCGGTGAGTGGCTGCTCACGTGGCTCACGTGGCCGGGGCTCCTGGTTCGGCGTCGAACGGTCACGAAGGAACGGACAGAAGGTCCGCGCGGAGCGGGTGGACCGCGCGGGGCGCTTCCGCCTGGTACGTCGTACCACGGTCAAGGATGCCAGGCCGCGGGCGCGTTCCGGCACCGCCGCGGACCGGTGCCCCCCTGTCAGGGGCAACCTGCCGAGCGGCATCACCCGCACGAGTGACGCCCCGCACTCCACCGCCCGTACCGCCGTCCCACCGGTACCGCCGCTACCCGTCCCCCCGGGCCGTGGCCAGCAGCTCCTCGGCGTGGGCGCGGGCCGTCTCGGAGTCCTCCTGGCCTGCGAGCATCCGGGACAGCTCACGGACGCGGTCCTCGCCCTCCAGCACCTTCACACCGGACCGGGTCACCGACCCGTCGTTGGTCTTCTCCACCAGCAGCTGCCGGTCGGCGAAGGCGGCCACCTGCGGCAGATGGGTCACCACCACGACCTGCGCGGACTTCGCGAGCTTGGCGAGCCGCCGCCCGATCTCCACCGCGGCCTTGCCGCCCACCCCCGCGTCGACCTCGTCGAAGAGGTACGTCGGCACCGGGTCGGTGCCCGCGAACACCACCTCCACCGCGAGCATCACGCGCGACAGCTCACCGCCGGACGCGCCCTTGGCGATGGGCCGGGGCGGCGCCCCCGGGTGCGGGGCCAGCAGCAGTTCGACCTCGTCCACGCCGGACGGCCCGTAGGACACGGTGCGCCCGTCGACCTCCACGCCCTCGGGGTCCTCGCTCTGCCGGATCGCGAACGACACGCGCGCGTGGGGCATCGCCAGCGACGCCAGCTCGGCCGTCACGGCGGCCGCGAACCGCTCGGCGGCCTCCGTACGAGCCTCCGTCAGGGCCTGCGCCAGCCCGCCCAGTTCGGCCCGCAGCGCGTCCCGCTCGGCGGTGAGCTCCTCGATCCGCTCGTCGTCGCCGTCCAGCTCGGTCAGCCGCGTGGCACTGGTCCCGGCCCACGCGAGGACGGCGGTGACGTCCTCGCCGTACTTCCGCGTCAGCGCGTTCAACGCGGCCCGCCGCTCCTCGACGGCCGCGAGCCGCAGCGGATCGGCGTCCAGGTCGTCGGCGTACCCGGCCAGTTCACCCGCCACGTCGCCCAGCAGGATCCCGATCTCCCCGATCCGGGAGGCCAGCGCGGCGAGGGCGGGGTCGTGGGACCGTACGGCCTCCAGGGCCCGGTGCGCGCCCGCGACCAGCGTCGTCGCGTCGATGCCCTCGGGGTCCTCGGGGTTGCCCGCGAGCGCCGCGTGCGCGACCGTCGCGGCCGACGCCAGCGCCTCCGCGTGTCCCAGCCGCTCGGCCTCCGCCGACAGCTCCGCGTCCTCGCCGGGCCGCGGCTCGACCGCCGCGATCTCCTCGAGCCCGAAGCGCAGCAGGTCGGCCTCCTGGGCGCGTTCCCGCGCGCGCGTGGTGATCTCGTCCAGCTCGACGGAGACGGCCCGCAGCCGACGGTAGGCGCCCGCGTACTTGGCGAGCGGCACGGCGACCGCGTCGCCCGCGTACCGGTCGAGCGCCTGCCGCTGCCGGTTCAGCTTGAGCAGGCCCTGCTGGTCGGTCTGCCCGTGCACGGCCACCAGGTCGTCGGCGAGCTCGGCGAGCAGGCCCACGGGCACGGAACGCCCGCCGAGGTGCGCCCGCGAGCGCCCTTCGGCGGAAACGGTACGGCTGATCAGCAGCGCCCCGTCGTCCAGCTCGGCCCCGGCCTCCTCGGCGCGCACGACGGCCGCGGCGCCCGCGGGCACGGCGATCCGCCCCTCCACGACCGCGTTCTTCGCGCCGATCCGCACCAACGCCGCATCCGCGCGCCCGCCGAGCAGCAGGCCCAGGCTGGTGACCACCATGGTCTTGCCCGCGCCCGTCTCGCCCGTGACGGCGGTGAAACCTGGTGACAGCTCGACGACCGCGTCGTCGATGACTCCGAGCGACCGTATCCGCATCTCCTCCAACACGTCCCCGACGATACGAGGTTTTCCCGGCCGGGCGCGACGCAGCCCCTTCCTGGGAGAGGAAGGGGCTGGTCGGCGAGGGGGCGTGACCGTCGTGGGAGGGACGGTGGCGTTGACTAGTGGGGCGCTCCCCGCCACCCGGAGACGGGCAGCGCGAACTTGGCCACCAGCCGGTCCGTGAACGAGGCGTGGTGCAGCCGGGCCAGCCTGACCGGCACGGCGCCCCTGCGCACCTCCACACGCGCTCCCGGCGGCAGCTCCACGGTCCGCCGCCCGTCGCACCACAGCACACCCGGCGGCACGTGCGGCAGCACCTCCACCGCCAGCACGGAGTCCGGGGAGGTCACCAGCGGCTTGGCGAACAGCGCGTGCGCGCTGATCGGCACCATGAGCAGCGCCTCCACCTCGGGCCACACCACGGGGCCGCCCGCGGAGAAGGCGTACGCGGTGGACCCGGTGGGGGTGGCGCACACGATGCCGTCGCAGCCGAACCCGGTCACCGGCCGCCCGTCGATCTCCAGGACGACCTCGAGGAGCTTCTCCGCGGACACCTTCTGCACGGCGGCCTCGTTGAGCGCCCAGTCGGTGTGCACGATGTCGCCGTTGCGGTGCACGACCACGTCGACGGTCATGCGCTCCTCGACCTCGTACGTCCGCGTCACCACCCGGTCGACGACCTTGTCGAGGTCGTCGCGCTCGGCCTCCGCCAGGAAGCCGACGCGGCCGAGGTTGACGCCGAGCATCGGCACCCCGGAGGCGCGGGCGAACTCGGCGCCGCGCAGCAGCGTCCCGTCACCGCCGAGCACGATCAGCAGCTCGCACCCGTCGAGGCACTGCGGTGTGGCCTCCCCGACGAGGTCCACCGTGTCCGGCAGCGGCAGGTCGCGCGCCTCCGCCTCCAGGACCCGTACACCGATCCCGCTCTGCAGCAGGCCTCTGACCACCAGCTCGGCGCTCCTGATGGCGGCCGGCCGGCCGGTGTGGGCCAGCAGGAACACCGTACGAGGTCGGTTCTCGGTCACTGCGGCCCCTCCGTCACTGCTCGGTCGACGTCGGCCGGGTCCAGCGCGGGTGCCCCGGCACGCAGCCACAGAAAGTACTCGACATTGCCCGAGGGACCGGGCAGCGGGCTGGCCGTCACGCCGTTCACCCCGAGACCCAGTTCCGCGGCCCGCCCGGCCACGCCCCGCACGGCCTCGGCCCGCAGCTGCGGGCTGCGCACGACTCCGCCACTGCCCAGCCGTTCCTTGCCCACCTCGAACTGGGGCTTGACCATCATCACCAGATCGGCGTCCGGCTTCGTGCACCGCGCCAGGGCGGGCAGGACCAGTCCGAGCGGGATGAAGGACAGGTCCCCCACAACAAGATCCACAGGCTCCCCATCGATCGCTTCGAGCGTCAACTCTCGTACGTTCGTACGGTCCTTGACGGTGACGCGTTCATCGCTCTGGAGGGACCAGGCGAGTTGCCCGTACCCGACGTCGACGGCGACGACGTGCGCGGCGCCCGCCCGCAGCAGAACGTCGGTGAAGCCGCCGGTGGACGCGCCGGCGTCCAGCGCCCGCCGCCCCTCCACCGCCAGCCCGAGCGGCCCGAAGGCCGCCAGCGCGCCCGCGAGCTTGTGCCCGCCCCGCGACACGTAGTCGGGGTCGCCGTCGTCCTCCGCGACCACGATGGCGGCCGCGGTCTCCACCTGCGTGGCGGGCTTGGTCGCCACGGCCTTGCCGACACGCACGCGTCCGGCGGCGATCAGCTGACTGGCGTGCTCCCGCGAGCGCGCGAGCTTGCGGCGGACCAGTTCGGCGTCGAGACGGCGGCGTGCCACTCCTGCCACGTTCGGTTCAGCTCCTGGGGTCGTACGGCGGATCGTTGGGGCGGACGTCGAGTGCGGCGAGCGCGTCGCGCAGCCCCCGGTGTACATCCTCGTACACCTCGACGTGGCCGTCCGTGCCGAGGTGGTCCGCGTCGGCGAGCCGCTCCAGTCGGGCGTCGACCTCGGCGTGCCCCGTGGGGACGCGTGTGACACCGAGCGGGGCGGGTGCGGCGGGATCGAGCCCGGGCCCCGGCTCCGGCCCGGGCGGGGGGACGTGGCCCTCGGGCACCAAGTCGTTCATGCCCCGACGCTACCCCGAAGCGCTGCGGTACCGTCGAGCGCGATGGCCACGACCGAGGAGTGCCGTGCCGCACTCGAGAAGCTGTCCGACAACCTCGCGGGCGCCGAAGGGAACGTGCGCACCGCCGCCGCGCTCGACCGCTCGCTGAGCTGCCACATCACGGACCTGGACGTCACCTTCGCCGGACGGCTGACCGACGGCCGCATCGAGGTGCTGGACACGTTCGACGGGCAGCCGCGCGAGAAGGCCGACATCCGGCTCGCGATGACCGGGGACGACCTGGTCGCGCTGGTCGACGGCGAACTGAATTTCGCGCGCGCCTGGGGATCGGGCCGGGTGCGGCTCGAGGCGGGCGTACGCGATCTGTTCCGGCTCAGGAAGCTCATGTAGCCGAACCGGTCCCGCTGGGCGGTTCCGGCTCAGGACGCCTTCACGGCCGGCACCCGCGTGCGTGCCTTCCGCGCGGCCGGCACCACCAGCGGCGTACCCGTCTCCGGGTCGTCGATGACCTGGCAGCGCAGCCCGAAGACGTCCTCGACCAGCTCGGCCGTGACGATGTCCGACGGTGCGCCCTCGGCGATCACCTCGCCGCCGCGCAGGGCGATGAGGTGAGTGGCGTACCGGGCGGCGTGGTTGAGGTCGTGCAGCACCGCGACCAGCGTCCGCCCCTGCTCCTCGTGGAGTTCGGCGCACAGGTCGAGCACGTCGATCTGGTGCTGGATGTCCAGGAAGGTCGTCGGCTCGTCGAGCAGCAGCAGGGGCGTCTGCTGGGCCAGCGCCATGGCGATCCACACGCGCTGCCGCTGCCCGCCGGAGAGCTCGTCGACGTACCGCTCCGCGAGCTCGGCGACGCCCGTCGACTCCATCGACTCCCGCACGATCCGCTCGTCCTCGGCCGACCACTGCCGCAACAGCCCCTGGTGCGGGTAACGGCCGCGTCCCACCAGGTCGCCCACGGTGATCCCGTCGGGTGCGATCGACGACTGCGGCAGCAGGCCCAGGGTGCGCGCGACCTTCTTGGCGGGCATCGACTGGATGGCGTTCCCGTCGAGCAGCACCCGGCCCTCGGAGGGCTTCAGCATCCGCGACAGGGCGCGGAGCAGCGTGGACTTGCCGCAGGCGTTGGGGCCGACGATCACGGTGAAGGAGCTGTCGGGGATCTCCACCGACAACTCCTCCGCGATGACGCGCTGGTCGTAGGCGAGAGTGACGTTCTCGGCGGACAGGCGGTTCACGATGCTCCTCGCGCTCCTCGGGCTGCTCTCGTGGGTGTCGTTCGCCGGCCTGCTCCTGCGGTCACGACACCGACGGTCGCCGTACGCGACTCGAGGGGACTGTCGACGATCACAAGGTTAGGTTAGCCTATCCTCCAGTTAACCTCCGGTCCTTTACGCCGGCCCTCCCGAGCCGGACCACCGCGGGCCCTGCCCCGCGCAGATCGGCCATTCTCCCGCGCACCGGACGCCGCCCCGGCCCACTCACAGCCCCAGCCGCGCCAGCGCCTTCCCCCCGTCCAGCCCGCACGCGCCCTCTCCGGCCGCCGTCCAGGCCGCCGCGCACAGCGCCCGCAGCCCGTCGAGGGCGGGGCCCTCGCCCTCCAGCTCGAGCCGCTCCTCCCCGGCCGTCGCCGTCCAGCCCCCGCAGCGGAAGGCTCCACCGGCTTCGGCGACCTCCGGCTGGCCGGTGAGCAGCCCGCGCAGATCGGCGTCGACGTAGGTCGGCCGGTGCTCCGGTCGCGCGGCCAGCAGCCGCGCCCCGTCGGTGACCCCGGTCAGCACCAGCAGGGAGTCCACCCCGCCGTTGAACGCGCCCTCGATGTCCGTGTCCAGCCGGTCCCCGACCACGAGCGGGCGCCGGGCACCCGTACGCAGGATCGTCTCCCGGTGCATCGGGGGCAGCGGCTTGCCCGCCACCTGCGGCTCGGCACCCGTGGCTATCCGTACGACCTCCACCGCGGCGCCGTTCCCGGGGGCGATCCCGCGTGCGCTGGGGATCGTCAGGTCGGTGTTGGACGCGAACCACGGCACCCCGCGCGCGATGGCGTACCCGGCCTCCGCGAACCGGCCCCACGCCATCTCGGGCCCGCCGTACCCCTGCACCACCGCCACCGGATCGTCGTCGGCCGACTCGACGGGCTCGAGCCCGCGCTCCCGCAGCGCCACCCGCAGCCCCTCCCCGCCGATGACCAGGACCCGCGCCCCCGCGGGCACCTGCTCGGCGACGAGCCGGGACACGGCCTGCGCCGACGTGATGACGTCCTCGGCCTCCGCCGGCGTCCCCAGCTCGGTGAGGTGCGCGGCCACGGCGTCCGGCGTCCGCAGCGCGTTGTTCGTGACGTACGCGAGGCGCATGCCGCGCGCGCGGGCGGTGGCGAGCGACTCGACCGCGTGGACGATGGCGTTCCCGCCCGCGTACACCACGCCGTCCAGGTCGAGCAGCGCCGTGTCGTACGCCTCGGTCAACGGCCGCGCACTGCCCTCGGGGCGCGTGGTGACGGTCTGGCTCATTGCGTATCGCTCCTCGGTCTGATCCCTTTCCCCCGATCATCGCTCATGCCACCGACACACTTACGATGCCCCAATGAGCGAAGCAGGTCATGCGGAGGAGACCCCGGAACGCAGCGGCCTCGAACTGGTGCCCTTCAGAGGCGTCCGCTACGACCCCGACCGGGTCGGCAGCCTGGCCGCGGTGACCTCCCCGCCGTACGACGTGGTCGTACGGCCGGACGGCCTGCTGTACCTGGAGTCCGCCGACCCGCACAACATCGTGCGCCTGATCCTGCCCCAGGCCACCGCGCCCGCGGCCCGCAACGCACAGGCGGCGGCCACGCTGCACCGCTGGCTGGGCGAGGGCGTCCTGGTCGCCGACGCGGAACCGGGCCTGTACGTGTACGAGCAGCGCGACGCCGGCATGCTGCAGCGCGGCATCATCGGCGCCCTGCGCCTGTCGGACGCCGCGGAGGGCACGGTCCTCCCGCACGAGGACGTGATGCCGCACGTCGTCGCGGACCGCGCGGACCTGATGCGTGCCACCCGCGCCAATCTCGAACCGCTGCTGCTGACCTACCGTGGCAACGGCTCACGGACCGGCGCGGGCGCCGTCGTGGAACGCACCGCCGAGCGCCCGCCGCTCCTCTCCACGACCACGGAGGACGGCTTCAGCCACCGCCTGTGGGCGGTGACCGATCCGGCCGATCTCCGCGAGATCCAGTCGGACCTCGCGCACCAACAGGCCCTCATCGCCGACGGCCACCACCGCTGGGCGACCTATCTGCGGCTCCGCGGGGAGTTCCCCTCCCCCGGCCCCTGGGACCAGGGCCTGGTGCTCCTGGTCGACACGGCCCGCTACCCCCTGCGCGTCCGTGCGATCCACCGGCTCCTGCACAAGCTGCCGGTGTCCGAGGCACTGGCCGCCGCGGCCGAGCACTTCCGCGTACACCGCCTCGACGTCCCGCTGCCGCAGGCCCTGCACGCCCTGGCCGACGCGGCCCACACCGGCAACGCCTTCCTGCTCGCGGGCGACGGCGCCTTCCACCTCCTGGACCGGCCGGACCCGGAGCTCCTGGCCCGTACGGTGCCCGCCGACCGCCCGGCCGCGTGGCGCACCCTGGACGCCACGGTCCTGCACGCCGCGCTGCTGGACCACGTCTGGCACATCTCCGAGAACTCCCCCGACGACATCGCGTACATCCACGACACGGCGGCCACCGTGGAAAAGGCCGAACGGGACGGCGGCACGGCCGTCCTGCTGCACCCGGTCCGCGAGGACGTCGTGCGTGACCTGGCCCGCCAGGGCGTCACCATGCCCCGCAAGTCGACGTCGTTCGGCCCGAAGCCGGCGTCGGGGCTGGTACTGCGCGCGCTGGAGCTCTGACGGCCCTGTGCGCAGGGACCGGAGCAAGTCGAGCTGATACGAGGAATTGAGCCGATACGAGAGAGGGCGGACCCGAAGCGGGCCCGCCCTCTCTCTTGCTGCCGTCGGCTCAGGCCGCCGCGTCAGCTGTCGTCGTCGCTCCGCCGACGGGGCTCGGCCTCGATGCCGCCCTCACCGGCCCGCGCGGTCCCGGTCTCGTCGCCATCCTCGTTCTCGACCGCAACCTCGGCCTCGGTCTCGGTCTCGACCGCAGCCTCGGCCCCGGTCTCGACCTCGGCCTGGTCCTCGAGGCCGTCCTCGTCCTCGAGGGCGTCGACGAACTCGACGCCGTCCAGCTCGGCCAGCCGGTCCGAGGCGTCGGTGCTGCCGTCACGGTCGGCCTCGACGGCCTTCGCGAACCACTCCCGCGCCTCGCTCCGCCGCTCGGCCGCGAGGAGCGCGTCGGCGTAGGCGTAGCGCAGGCGCGCGGTCCACGGCTGCACCGAGTGGGAGGCGAGCTCGGGGCTCTGCAGGGTCACGATGGCCGCGTCGAGCTGCCCCATGTCCCGCCGGGCACCGGCTGCCACGAGCCGCATCTCGACCTGGCCCGCCTTGTCCAGCTTGTGCACCTCGGGCGCCCCGGCCATGTCCAGCGCCTTCTCGGGCCGGCCCAGACCACGCTCACAGTCGGCCATGACCGGCCACAGGTCGGTGTTCCCGGTCATGCGGCGCGCGGCCCGGAACTCGGCGAGGGCCTCGTTGTACTTCTGGGTGGCGTACGCGGCGAAGCCGGCCGCCTCCCGGACGGCGGCCACGCGCGAGGCCAGCCGCAGGGCCACCCTGGAGTAGCCGTACGCGCCCTCGGGGTCCTCGTCGATGAGCCGGGCGACCATCACCAGGTTCCGGGCGACGTCCTCGGCGAGCGTCTTCGGCAGGCTCTGCAGCTCCTGCCGTACGTCCTTGTCGATCTCCTCGCCCGTGACGTCCTCGGGGATGGGCAGCCGCTTGATCGGCTCACGGTCCCGCTCCCGCTCGTCACGGAAGCGCCCGCCGCCACGCCGGTCGTCGTCCCGCCCGCGGTAACCGCCGGGCCGGCCGCCGCGGTCGTCACGGCGGAAGTCGTCACGACGGGGGCCACGGCTCCGCTCGTCACGGGCGTCATGCCCCCCGCGGCCACGGAATCCGCCCCGCTCGCCGCGCTGCTCACCGCGAGCGTCGTCACGCCGGAACCCACCCCGCTCGCCACGCTCGCCGCGCTCGTCACGACGGGAGTCGTCGCGGCGGGAGTCGTCGCGGCGGAATACGGGACGGCCCTGCCGGTCCCCGCGGTCCCCACGGTCGTCGCGCCGGAATCCGCCCCGGTCACCGTCGCGGCGGTCGTCCCTGCGGTCATCCCGCCGGTCGTCACGACGGTCGTCACGGCGGTCGTCGCGGCGGTCGAAGCGCTCACGGAAGCCACCGCGGTCTCCACGCTCGCCACGCTCGCCGCGGTCGTCGCGTCGGAAGCCGCGGTCGCGGTCGTCCCTACGGAAACCGCCCCGGTCACCACGGTCGTCCCTGCGGAACCCGCCACGGTCACCACGATCGCGGTCGCGGTCACGGTCGTCCCTGCGGAAGCCACCCCGGTCGCCACGATCGTCACGACGGAAGCCGTCCCGGTCGTCGCGCCGGAAGCCACCCCGGTCACGGTCGCCACGGTCCTCGCGCCGGAAACCACGGTCCCCGCGGTCCCCGCGGTCGTCCCTACGGGTATCGCGGTCACGGTCGCGGTCGTCCCTGCGGAAACCGCCTCGGTCGCCACGATCGTCACGACGGGTACCGTCCCGGTCGTCGCGCCGAAAGGCCGGACGACCACCGCGATCGCTCTCTCGTCGGTCATCACGCCGGCCGTAGCCTCCGCCACCACCACGGTTGTCCTCGCGCCGGAAGCCACTGCGCTCCCCGCCGCGGTCGCGGTCGTCGCGCCGGAAACCGCCCCGGTCACGATCGCGGTCGCGATCCCGGTCACGGTCGTCCCGGCGGAAGCTGCCCCGGTCACCACCCCGGTCACCACCCCGGTCGCCGCCTCGGTCACCGTCTCGACGGTCGTCACGACGGCCGTAGCCGTAACCGCCGCGGTCGTTGTCACGACGCGGGCCCCCGCGGTACCCGCCGCGGTCACCGCGGTCACCCCCGTCCCGGCGGCGCTGGTCGCGCTCCGGTCGCTCTTCGGGAGAGTTGGTGGACATCGGTGACTCCTGTCTTCGGTACCGCAGTCGTTCTCGCGCGGCCGGGTACCCGACGCGCTTTTGGCAAAAACAAAAAAGGACCTCTGGTCCCAGCTGAACGCTGGGACCAGAGGTCCTCCAAAGATTGTTCGGCGGCGTCCTACTCTCCCACAGGGTCCCCCCTGCAGTACCATCGGCGCTGTGAGGCTTAGCTTCCGGGTTCGAAATGTAACCGGGCGTTTCCCTCACGCTATGACCACCGAAACCCTATTGGTTTCGAGCGAACAAGCACACTTTTCAGTTGAGAGTTCCGCTCAAAGCCGACAACTGTTCGTTGTCTCAGAACTAACACAGTGGACGCGAGCAACTGAGGACAAGCCCTCGGCCTATTAGTACCGGTCAACTCCACACGTTACCGTGCTTCCATATCCGGCCTATCAACCCAGTCGTCTACTGGGAGCCTTACCCCATCAAGTGGGTGGGAGTCCTCATCTCGAAGCAGGCTTCCCGCTTAGATGCTTTCAGCGGTTATCCCTCCCGAACGTAGCCAACCAGCCATGCCCTTGGCAGAACAACTGGCACACCAGAGGTTCGTCCGTCCCGGTCCTCTCGTACTAGGGACAGCCCTTCTCAAGACTCCTACGCGCGCAGCGGATAGGGACCGAACTGTCTCACGACGTTCTAAACCCAGCTCGCGTACCGCTTTAATGGGCGAACAGCCCAACCCTTGGGACCGACTCCAGCCCCAGGATGCGACGAGCCGACATCGAGGTGCCAAACCATCCCGT
>NZ_JAVRHI010000564.1:0-19624 GCF_034105845.1 Streptomyces sp. CRN 30
GGCTGGAGGCCGAGCTGCTGGTGGACACGCTCGTCGACCGGCTGCCCGGGCTCCGGCTCGCGGTCCCGCCCGAGGAGGTGCCGTGGCGGCGGGGCGCACTGATCCGGGGGCCCGAGGCCCTGCCCGTCACCTGGTGACCGCGCTCCTCCCGCCACCCGAGGGGCTGCTCGTGCCACCGGGCCACGGCCGCACGGTCCGCACCCCCGCGCAGGACGTGACGTTCAAGGTGACCGGCACGCACTCACGCATGGCGTCCAGCTTCGAGGTGGTCGTCCCGCCCGGCTTCGACGTAGGCGCCCATGTGCACACCCACAGCGAGGAGCTGTTCTACGTGCTCGAGGGCGAGCTGGACGTGCTCGCCTTCGAGCCGCGGGTGCGGACCCCGGACGGCTGGCAGCGCTGGGAGTCCCACGCGGGCAACCGGGTGGTGCGGGCGACCCCGGGGACGGTGATCGCGGTCCCGCCGGGCTGCCCGCACGCGTTCGCCAACCCCACCGGCGCCCCGGCGAAGATGTTCTTCCAGGCGTCCCCGCCCCCGGACCACGAGCGGTACTTCGAGGAACTGCTGCGGATCCTCGACGCCGGCGGCCCACCGGACCGCACGGCGATCGAGGAGCTGCGAGCGCGGTACGACATCGAACAGCTCACCCCGCTCCGGCACCACTGACCCCGTGCGGGCGGCCGCGGGATCCGGCGGGATCACCGGATCGGCATCCCCGACAGCGTCCGGGCGATGACCAGCCGCTGGATCTCGCTGGTGCCCTCGAAGATCGTGTAAATAGCGCTGTCCCTGTGCATCCGCTCCACCGGGTACTCCCGCGTGTACCCGTTGCCGCCGAGGATCTGGACCGCCTGCGCGGTCACCTTCTTCGCGGTCTCGCTGGCGAACAGCTTCGACATGGAGCCCTCGGCCGCGGTGAACGGCTTGCCGTTGACCGCCATCCAGGAGGCGCGCCAGGTCAGCAGCCGGGCCGCGTCGATCGACGTGCGCATGTCCGCGAGCTGGAAGGCCACGCCCTGGTTGTCGATGATCGGCCGGCCGAACTGCTCCCGGGTCCGCGCGTAGTCCAGGGCCACCTCGTACGCGGCGCGCGCGGTGCCCACCGCCATCGCCGCGACCGCCGGACGGGACGCCTCGAAGGTGGCCATCGCGGCGTTCTTCACACGCTCACCACCCTTCCTGGCCCGCTCCCGGGCCCGCGCCAGGCGCTCGTCCAGCTTCTCCTTGCCGCCGAGCAGGCAGGAGCCGGGCACGCGGACGCCGTCCAGGACGACCTCGGCGGTGTGCGAGGCGCGGATGCCGTGCTTCTTGAACTTCTGGCCCTGGGACAGGCCGGGCGTGCCCGGCGGGACGATGAAGGAGGCGTGGCCCTTGGAGCCGAGCTCCGGGTCGACGACCGCGACGACCACGTGCACGTTGGCTATGCCGCCGTTGGTCGCCCACGTCTTTGTGCCGTCGATCACCCACTCGTCCGTGGCCTCGTCGTACACGGCACGCGTGCGCATGGAGGCCACGTCGGAGCCGGCGTCGGGCTCGGAGGAACAGAAAGCGGCCACTTTGACGTCGTTCACGGCGCCGTACATCTGGGGGATCCAGGTGCCGATCTGTTCGTCGGTGCCGTTGGCGAGGACGCCCACGGCGGCGAGGCCGGTGCCGACGATGGACAGGGCGATGCCCGCGTCACCCCAGAACAGTTCCTCCATCGCCATGGGAATGCCGAGACCGGTGGGGTCGAAGTACTGCTGGGCGTAGAAGTCCAGGGAATAGATGCCGACCTTGGCGGCCTCCTGGATGACCGGCCAGGGGGTCTCCTCACGCTCGTCCCACTCGGCGGCCGCGGGGCGGATCACGTCGGCCGCGAAGCCGTGGAGCCAGTCCCGGACCTCCTTCTGTTCGTC
Source organism: Streptomyces sp. CRN 30 (assembly GCF_034105845.1). Taxonomy (NCBI): domain Bacteria; kingdom Bacillati; phylum Actinomycetota; class Actinomycetes; order Kitasatosporales; family Streptomycetaceae; genus Streptomyces; species Streptomyces sp. CRN 30. The sequence goes on from NZ_JAVRHI010000564.1 coordinate 1,900, forward strand.
GCTCAGCTCCATGGTGAATTCGGCCATGACCCCTCCAGCACTGCATTGGGTATTACCTGCGGTAACTGGAGTCTGTTACCGGTCGGTAGGATAAGTCAACTCCCGATACGTCCTCGTCAGCTCGTTCGATCGGATGGTGCTCATGAGTGTTAGTTTGCGCAGGCATCACCGATTCAGTACGGGTGGGGGAGAGACGCATGGACACCACGCAGCGGACCGATCAGGAACGGTCCGCCGACCGCCGTCGGCGCGAGCTGCTGGAGGCCGCCGACAGAGTGGTGCTCCGCGACGGCCCCGGGGCCTCGATGAACGCCATCGCCGCCGAGGCCGGGATCACCAAGCCGATCCTCTACCGGCACTTCGGCGACAAGGGCGGGCTGTACGCGGCCCTCGCCCAGCGCCACACGGACGCCCTCCTCGACTCGCTGCGGGCCGCGCTGGACGCCCCGGCCGAGCGCCGTGAGCGGGTCGAGCAGACGCTCGACACCTATCTGGCCGCCATCGAGCTACGTCCTCAGGTGTACCGCTTCCTGATGCATCCCGCGGAGGGGGCCACCCAGGGGGAACAGGTCTTCGACATCGGCAGGCACTCCGCCCCCCTGCTGCGCCGCATGGGCGAGGAACTGGGCAAGGTCATAGAGGAACGGCTCGACCTCGGCCCGGACGGCGCGCGGCTCTCCCTGATCTGGGGGCACGGCATCGTCGGCATGATGCACGCGGCCGGCGACTGGTGGCTCGGCGAACGCCCCTGTTCCCGCGCGGAACTGGTGCGCAGCCTGGCGGACCTGCTGTGGGGCCGGCTGGCGGCCGCCGGCGACCGGGTCGGCGGACCCGGCTTCTGACACGCGGCGCGCGCGACCGCGCCACGGACTCCCGGCACCGTACGGCTCCGTGGCGCGGTCAGCGGCCCCAGGGTGCCCGCGCGGCCTGCCGCAGCACCCGCCGGCTGCGCCAGCCGGAGAGGCGGTCCACGTACAGCAGGCCGTCCAGGTGGTCGCACTCGTGCTGCAGGCACCGGGCGAAGAAGCCGGTGCCACGCACCCGTACCGGGTCGCCGTCCACGGTGACGCCCTCGACGACCGCCTCGTCATGACGTTCGGTGCCCGCCTCCAGGCCCGGCAGCGACAGACAGCCCTCCGGTCCGCGCAGGACCAGCCCGTCCACCTCCACGAGCCGCGGGTTGACCACGTGTCCGACGTGCCGGACCTCCTCGTCGTCCGGGCAGTCGTAGACGAACACCCGGCGCGGATCGCCCACCTGGTTCGCGGCCAGGCCCACACCGCGGGCCGCGTACATCGTGGCGAAGAGGTCCTGCACAAGACTCTCCAGACCGGCACCGAAGTCCACCACTTCTTCACACGGCGCCTGCAGAACGGGGTCCCCGAGGAGGGTGAGGGGCCGTACGCGCCCTCGGGCGCCGGGGATCGAACCGTGTCGCATGGCCGTAAGGGTACGGTCCTTCGAGCCGCCCGGACGCCGGGGCGGCGGACGCGATTCGGGTGTGCGAGTGGATCTCGATAGGCTGAGGTCCGCACCACGTGGCCGAACAGGTTCAGGCGCGGCGCGCACGCAAGGAGGATCGAGAACTGATGGCAGGCAACTCGGACCCGCTCACGCCGCGGGCCAAGCTGGCCGTGACGGCGGGCAAAGCCGTCGCGGCGGCATCGCGCGCGGCTGGTCGCGGCAGTGGGTCGGTGATCGGCGGCAAGGTGGCGCTCCGGCTCGACCCCGACCTCCTCGCACGCCTCGCCCAGAACCTGGACTGTGTCCTCGTCTCGGCGACCAACGGCAAGACCACGACCACCCGCCTGATCGCGGAGGCGCTCCGCGCCGCGGGCCCGGTCGTGTCCAACGCGCTGGGCGCCAACATGCCCGCGGGCATCACCTCCGCGCTGGCGGGCGGCTCCGACGCCAAGTTCGCGGTCATAGAGGTCGACGAGAAGTACCTGGCCGGAGTGGCCCGGGACACGTCACCCAAGTGCATCGCCCTGCTCAACCTCTCGCGCGACCAGCTCGACCGGGCCGCCGAGACCCGCATGCTCGCCGAGAACTGGCGCGAGGGCCTGGCCGGTTCCAAGGCCGTCATCGTCGCCAACTGCGACGACCCGCTGGTGGTGTGGGCGGCGTCCTCCTCCCCCAACGTGATCTGGGTCGCGGCCGGGCAGATGTGGAAGGACGACGCCTGGTCCTGCCCGTCCTGCGGCGGTGTGATGCAGCGCCCCGGCGACGACTGGTTCTGCAACGAGTGCGGCTTCCGCCGGCCCACGCCCAGCTGGGCGCTCTCCGGCGACCACGTCCTCGACCCGCACGGCTCCGCCTGGCCGATCCACCTCCAGCTGCCGGGCCGCGCCAACAAGGCCAACGCCGCCTCCTCGGCCGCCGTCGCCGCCGTCTTCGGGGTGCCGCCGCAGGTCGCCCTGGAGCGCATGTACCAGGTGCAGGCGGTGGCCGGCCGCTACGACGTGGTGCAGTTCATGCAGCGCGACCTGAGGCTGCTGCTCGCCAAGAACCCGGCCGGCTGGCTGGAGACGTTCTCGCTGATCGACCCGCCGCCGGCGCCGGTCATCCTCTCGGTCAACGCACGCGGCGCCGACGGCACCGACACCTCCTGGCTGTGGGACGTCGACTACACGCGGCTGACCGGCCACCCGATCTTCGTGGTCGGCGACCGCAAGCTCGACCTCGCGGTGCGCCTGGAGGTGGCCAACCAGCACTTCCAGGTCTGCGACAACGTCGACCAGGCCGTGCAGATGTGCCCGCCCGGCCGGATCGAGGTCATCGCGAACTACACCGCGTTCCAGGACCTGCGCCGCCGCGTCGGCAACTGACGAGACTCAGGGGACTTTTGTGAGCGACAACCAACTGCGGGTCGTCTGGGTCTACCCGGACCTGCTCAGCACCTACGGCGACCAGGGCAACGTGCTGGTCGTCGAGCGCCGGGCGCGCCAGCGCGGCCTGGACGTGGCCCGCCTGGACGTGCGCAGCGACCAGCCGATCCCGACCTCCGGCGACATCTACCTGATCGGCGGCGGCGAGGACCGTCCGCAGCGGCTCGCGGCCGAGCGGCTGCGCCGGGACGGCCAGCTGTACCGGGCCGTGGAGAACGGCGCGATCGTGTTCTCGGTCTGCGCCGGCTACCAGATCCTCGGCCACGAGTTCATCAACGACCTCGGCCAGCGCGAGCCCGGTCTCGGACTCCTCGACATCACCACCACCCGCGGCGAGGGCGAGCGCTGCGTGGGTGACGTGCTGGGCGACATAGACCCGCGGCTCGGGCTGCCGCCGCTGACGGGCTTCGAGAACCACCAGGGCATCACCCACCTCGGCCCCACCGCGCGCCCCCTGGCCCGGGTGCGCATCGGCAACGGCAACGGCACGGGCGACGGCACCGAGGGCGCGTTCAACGACACGGTCTTCGGGACGTACATGCACGGGCCCGTGCTCGCCCGCAACCCGCTGATCGCGGACCTGCTGCTGAAGCTCGCGCTCGACGTCAACGCGCTGCCGCCGGTCGACGACCGCTGGTACGAGGCGCTGCGCGGCGAGCGGATCTCGGCCGCCGAGCAGCCCGCGTGACACCCCTCGCCGGTCCCTTCTGACACGGCGGCCGCTCACCTGTGCGGGGGTGTCCGGAAGACGGACGCGCCGTACGGCCGGGGCCCCGCACGCCTATAGGGTGACGGGGTCCCGCCGGACAGTGACGTCCGGCTACCGGCCCATGTGGAGAAGGTAATTCGGGCTATGCGCATTGGTGTCCTCACGTCCGGTGGCGACTGCCCCGGGCTGAACGCCGTCATCCGGTCCGTCGTGCACCGTGCCGTGGTCGACCACGGTGACGAGGTCATCGGCTTCCGGGACGGCTGGAAGGGTCTCCTGGAGTGCGACTACCTCAAGCTCGACCTCGACGCGGTGAGCGGCATCCTCGCTCGCGGCGGCACGATCCTGGGGTCCTCCCGGGTCCGTCCCGAGCACCTGCGGGACGGCGTGGAGCGGGCCAGAGGGCACCTCGAGGAGCTCGGCCTCGACGCGGTCATCCCGATCGGCGGTGAGGGCACCCTCAAGGCCGCACGGCTGCTCGCGGACAACGGCCTGCCGATCGTCGGCGTGCCGAAGACCATCGACAACGACATCGCGGTGACCGACGTCACCTTCGGCTTCGACACGGCCGTGGGCGTGGCGACCGAGGCGCTGGACCGGCTGAAGACGACCGCCGAGTCGCACCAGCGCGTCCTCATCGTGGAGGTGATGGGCCGGCACACCGGCTGGATCGCCCTGCACTCCGGCATGGCGGCCGGCGCACACGCCGTCGTCGTGCCCGAGCGGCCCTTCGACATCGACGAGCTGACCGCCAAGGTCCGCGAGCGGTTCGACCAGGGCAAGCGGTTCGCGATCGTGGTGGCCGCCGAGGGCGCCAAGCCCCGGCCCGGCACCATGGACTTCGACGAGGGCGGCAAGGACGTCTACGGCCACGAGCGCTTCGCCGGGGTGGCCCGCCAGCTCTCCGTCGAGCTGGAGCGGCGCCTCGGCAAGGAGGCCCGCCCCGTCATCCTCGGGCACGTCCAGCGCGGCGGCACCCCCACCGCGTACGACCGCGTCCTCGCCACCCGGTTCGGCTGGCACGCGGTGGAGGCCGTGCACCGCGCCGAGTTCGGCACGATGACCGCGCTGCACGGCACCGACATCGTGATGGTGCCGCTCGCGCAGGCCGTGGAGACGCTGAAGACCGTCCCCGAGGACCGGTACACCGAGGCGGAGTGCGTGCTCTGACACCGTGCCCGGCCGCCCCCCGGTGCCGAGCGCCCCGGGGGGCGGTTCTAATCTGGTGCGGACAGACAGCACAACCCGTACGAATTCAGGAGCCGCGGGATGGATCACAGCGGGCACGGCACGTCGATGGACCTGCCGCCGTTCACGCTGGCGCGGGGGCTCGCGTGGTCGCCGGACACGTTCTTCCTCGTCGGCTGCCTGGTGGTGCTCGCCCTGTACGGGTGGGGGGTCGCCCGGCTGGTCCGGCGCGGTGACAAGTGGCCGGTGAACCGCACGCTCTGGTTCACCGGCGGTGTGCTGCTCATCCTGCTGATGATGTGCACCGGGCTGAACGACTACGGCATGGTCATGTTCAGCGTGCACATGGTGCAGCACATGGTGATCAGCATGCTGGCGCCCATCCTGCTGCTGCTCGGCGGCCCCATCACCCTGGCGCTGCGCGCGCTGCCGACGGCCGGGCGGGGCCGCAAGGGACCGCGCGAGCTGCTGCTCATGCTGCTGCACAGCCGGTACATGCGGGTGATCACGCATCCCGTCTTCACGATCCCGATGTTCATCGCGAGCCTGTACGGGCTGTACTTCACCCCGCTCTTCGACTTCCTCATGGAGTCGAGGCCGGGGCACATCGTGATGATGCTCCACTTCCTCCTCGTCGGCCTGACGTTCTTCTGGCCGATCATGGGCGTCGACCCGGGACCGCACCGCCCGGGCTACCTGATGCGGATGCTGGAGCTGTTCGCGGGCATGCCGTTCCACGCGTTCTTCGGCATCGCGCTGATGATGGGCTCCACGGCGATGGTCGGGACGTACGCGGATCCCCCGGCCTCGCTGGGCATCGACGCGCTCGCCGACCAGAACGCGGCCGGCGGCATCGCCTGGGCGTTCAGCGAGATCCCGTCGGTGCTCGTGCTGATCGCGCTGCTCTTCCAGTGGTACCGCTCCGACCAGCGGCAGGCGAAGCGCCAGGACCGCGCCGCCGACCGCGACGGTGACAAGGAGCTCGAGGCGTACAACGCCTACCTGGCCTCGCTCCACGCCCGTGGTCGGTGACACCCATTTTCCCGGAGCCGGGCGTCGCATCGGTTCCTGAACGGTGTTCGAACACGGAACCGGGGCACCATGGAGGAGGATCACCTCTCCAGAAGGGTGCCGCGATGCCCGGTTCCACGAAGACCATGGGAGTGCTCACCGTCAGCGGGCTGGTCGTGGTGACGGCCTACACGGTGGCCCTCGGCTCCAACGGCTGGCTCTGGTTCGGCTGGGTCGTCCTCGGCCTGCTCACCCTCGGCATGGTGATGTCGCGCAGCGCCTGAGAGCCGCACCGGCTCCGCGCCTCACTCACGGGGCAGCCGGCCACCCGAATGGACGCCCGGCTGGTACTTGGGCAGCCTGGCGGTGATCTTCATGCCCGCCCCGACCGCGGTCTCGATGACGAGGCCGTGGTCGTCGCCGTACACCTGGCGGAGCCGCTCGTCGACGTTGCCCAGGCCGATGCCGCCCGAGGGGCCGACCTCGCCCGCGAGGATGCGGCGCAGCAGGTCGGGGTCCATCCCCGCGCCGTCGTCCTCGATGACGACGAGCGCCTCGGCGCCCGCGTCCTGCGCGGTGATGCTGATGTGGCTCCTGCTGCCGGCGGGCACGGTCCTGCCCTCCAGGCCGTGCTTGACGGCGTTCTCCACGAGCGGCTGCAGACAGAGGAAGGGCAGCGCGACCGGCAGCACCTCGGGGGCTATCTGCAGGGTGACCGCCAGCCGGTCGCCGAAACGGGCCCGGACGAGCGCCAGGTAGTGGTCGATGGCGTGCAGCTCCTCGGCGAGGGTGGTGAAGTCGCCGTGCCGCCGGAACGAGTACCGGGTGAAGTCGGCGAACTCCAGCAGCAGCTCGCGGGCCCGCTCCGGGTCGGTGCGCACGAACGAGGCGATCACGGCCAGCGAGTTGAAGATGAAGTGCGGGGAGATCTGCGCGCGCAGGGCCCTGATCTCGGCCTCGATGAGCCGGGTGCGGGAGCGGTCCAGGTCGGCCAGTTCCAGCTGGACGGAGACCCAGCGGGCGACCTCCCCGGCGGCGCGGACCAGGACGGCGGACTCGCCGGGCGCGCAGGCGACGAGCGCGCCGTGCACGCGGTCGTCGACGGTGAGGGGCGCGACGACGGCCCAGCGCAGCGGGCAGTCCGGCTCGTCGCAGGTCAGCCGGAAGGCCTCGCCGCGGCCGGTCTCCAGGGGGCCGGCGAGCCGTTCGACGATCTGCGTGCGGTGGTGCTCCCCCAGGCCGTCCCAGGCGAGGACCGTCTCGTGGTCGGTGAGGAGCAGCGCGTCCGTACCGAGCAGGGTGCGCAGCCGCCGGGCCGCCTTGCGGGCCGTCTCCTCGGTGAGGCCCGCGCGCAGCGGCGGCGCGGCGAGGGACGCGGTGTGCAGGGTCTCGAAGGTGGCGTGCTCGACGGGCGTGCCGAGCCCGGCGAGGGTGCGGGTGCGCGCGGTCCGCCTGCCCAGCCAGAATCCGGCGGTGAGCAGCGGCAGCGCGGCCACGCACAGCCCCGCGACGAAGGCGCTGATCTCCCCCGCGCTCATGCGTCCGCCCGGGTGTCGGTCTCGGGGACGGCCCCGCGCACCTGGCCGCCGGCGAGCTCCTCCGGCAGGTGGAAGCGGGCCAGGATGGCCGGTGTACCGGCGGGTACCTTCCCCGGTGTCGCCAGCGACACCAGCACCATGGTCAGGAACGACAGGGGCACCGACCACAGCGCGGGCCAGGCGAGCAGCGCGTGCAGGTCGCCCCCCGCGGGATAGCCGGCCATGGTCGCCGCGACCGCGACCAGCGCGGATCCCCCGCCGACGAGCATGCCGGCGGCCGCGCCCGGCGGGGTGAGCCGCCGCCACCAGATGCCGAGCACGAGCAGCGGGCAGAAGGAGGACGCGGAGACGGCGAAGGCGAGCCCCACCGCGTCGGCCACGGGCAGCCCGCCCACCAGCACGCTCGCCGCGAGCGGCACGGCCATCGCGAGGACGGTGCCGAGCCGGAAGTGCCGTACGCCGCGGGAGGGCAGCACGTCCTGGGTGAGGACGCCCGCGACGGCCATGGTCAGCCCGGACGCGGTGGACAGGAACGCGGCGAACGCCCCGCCCGCGACGAGCGCGCCCAGCAGGTCGCCGCCGAGCCCGCCGATCATCCGGTCCGGCAGCAGCAGGACGGCCGCGTCGGCGTCGCCGGTGAGGGCCAGCTCGGGGGCGTAGAGCCGGCCGAGGGCGCCGTAGACGGGCGGGAGCAGGTAGAAGGCGCCGACCAGGCCGAGGACGACGACCGTGGTGCGGCGGGCGGCGACGCCGTGCGGGCTGGTGTAGAAGCGGACGACGACGTGGGGCAGGCCCATGGTGCCGAGGAAGGTAGCGATGATCAGTCCGTAGGTGGCGTACAGGGGGCGCTGTTCGCGGCCCGCGGCGAGCGAGTCCGACATGCCGTCGTCGACGCCGCGCTCGGCGACGGGCACGGGGTCGCCCGCGGTGAACGTCAGCTCCGTGCCGCGGTCGACGCGGTGGGTGCCGGCGGGCAGGTGGACGAGCTCGCCCGCGTAGCGGCGGCCGTCGACCGTGCCGGTGGCGGTGACGCCGAGGGGGCGTTCGAGGCGCAGGTCGAGGGTCTCGTCGACGCGGACGACGCGCTGCTCGCGGAAGGCCGCCGGTTCGTCGAAGACGTGCCGGTGGGCGCCGTCGGACTGCCAGGCGAGGACGAGGAAGAGGGCGGGCACGAGCAGGGCGGTGAGTTTCAGCCAGTACTGGAAGGCCTGCACGAAGGTGATGCTGCGCATGCCGCCCGCGGCGACCGTGGCGACCACCACGGCCGCGACGATGACTCCGCCGAGCCAGTCGGGCGCGCCGGTGAGCACGGTGAGCGTCAGCCCGGCGCCCTGGAGCTGGGGCAGCAGGTACAGCCAGCCGACGCCGACCACGAAGGCCCCCGCGAGCCGTCGGACCGCCGGGGAGGCGAGCCGGGCCTCGGCGAAGTCGGGCAGCGTGTACGCGCCGGAGCGGCGCAGCGGGGCGGCGACGAAGAGCAGCAGCACCAGGTAGCCGGCGGTGTAGCCGACCGGGTACCAGAGCATGTCGGGGCCCTGGACGAGGACGAGTCCCGCGATGCCGAGGAAGGAGGCGGCGGACAGGTACTCGCCGCTGATCGCGGCCGCGTTGAGGCGGGGGCCGACGGTGCGGGAGGCGACGTAGAAGTCGGAGGTCGTCCGGGAGATGCGCAGGCCGAACGCGCCGACAAGGACGGTGGCGACCACGACGAGGGCGACGGCGGGGACGGCGTAGTTCTCGTTCAACGGTCAGCGGTCCTCGACCAGCCGGACGAGGTCCCGCTCGTTGCGCTCGGCGCGGCGTACGTGCCAGAGGGCGAGCAGCACCAGCGGCGGGTAGACGCAGAAGCCGAGCACCACCCAGGCGAGCCCGGCGCTGTCCGGTACCGCGGCGAACAACAGCGGCAGCGGCCCCACCAGCAGCACGAGCACGCCGAAGACGCCGAGGGCGGTCCGCAGCTGGCTGCGCATGAGCGAGCGGACGTAGGTGTGGCCGAGGGTGGTCTGCTCGTCGATCTCGGTGCGGGGGCGGTAGTAGCCGGGGTTGCGTCCGCCGCGGCGGGGCGGGGCGGTGACGACGACACGGCGTTCGGCGGGGTCGTGGGGCACCGTCACGGCCTCCGCATCAGCAGGTCGCGCAGTTCGCGGGTGTGCCGGCGGCTGACCTGGAGCTCGACCGGGCCGACGAGCACGCTCACCGTGCCCGCGTCCAGCCGCAGCTCGGCGATGTGGCGCAGGGCGACGAGGTGGCGGCGGTGGATGCGCACGAAGCCGCGGGCCCGCCAGCGCTCCTCCAGCGTGGACAGCGGGATGCGCACCAGGTGGCTGCCCTGGGTGGTGTGCAGGCGCGCGTAGTCGCCCTGGGCCTCGGCGTGGGTGATGTCGTCGACGGGGACGAACCGGGTGACGCCGCCGAGCTCGACGGGGATGTGGTCCGGGTCGGGTTCGTGCACGGGGATCAGGGGGCGCGCGTCCCGGTGTTCGGCGGCCCGGCGCACGGCTTCGGCGAGGCGCTCCTTGCGCACCGGCTTGAGCACGTAGTCGACGGCCTTGAGGTCGAAGGCCTGGACGGCGAAGTCCTCGTGGGCGGTGACGAACACGACGAGCGGCGGGGCGGCGAGGCCGGTGAGCAGCCGGGCCAGGTCGAGGCCGTCGAGGCCGGGCATCTGGATGTCGAGGAAGACGACGTCGATGGCCTCGGCCCCGCCGGGACCGGAGGTGAGGGCCCGGTTGATGCGGCGCAGCGCCCCGGTGGCGTCGTCGGCGCCCTCCGCGCTGCCGACGCGCGGATCCGCGTTCAGCAGGTAGAGGAGTTCCTCCAGCGAGGGGCGTTCGTCGTCGACGGCGAGGGCGCGCAGCATGCGTGGAGTGTAGGAGCTATTCGTACGTCTGGACATGTGCCCCGCGTGGTCGTCGGCGCTGGATACAGTGCGGCCATGGACAGCAGGCCGGCGCCGTTCGACGAGCTCGACCGGAAGATCGTGACCGCCCTGATGGCGAACGCCCGGACCAGTTTCGCGGAGATCGGCGCGGTGGTGGGGCTGTCGGCGACGGCCGTGAAGCGGCGGGTGGACCGGTTGCGCGAGACCGGTGTGATCACCGGGTTCGCGGCCACGGTGCGGCCCTCGGCGCTGGGCTGGCGCACGGAGGCGTACGTGGAGGTGTACTGCGAGGGCGCGGCGCCGCCCCGGCGGCTGGCGGAGGTGGTGCGCAACCATCCGGAGATCGTGGCCGCGATGACGGTGACCGGGGGCGCGGACGCGCTGCTGCACGTACGGGCGCGGGACGTGGAGCACTTCGAGGAGGTGCTGGAGCGCATCCGGACGGAGCCGTTCATCCGCAAGACCGTGAGCTGCATGGTGCTGTCGCACCTGCTGCCGGACAGCCCGGAGGCGGGTGCCAGCCAACCGGCGCCCTGAGCTTGTGTCATATCCCCGGCCGGGCGCGCGACGCCTGGCGGGGGATAGGACACAGGCTCTGACGGCGCAGCAGACGTGCGCTGAGGCTCCGCACGACGCAGGAATCGTGCGCGGGAAAGCAGCTTTCGTCACTTGTCGCCCGTACGTGCCGCTTCCTACCGTGGTGTCCTCTCGACCACCCGCAGGAAGCGGAGGTAACACTCTGTGTCCGTCAGTCGTGTGCCGAGCAGGCGGCGCTACCTCGTCTGCGAACCCCGGCACTTCGCCGTGCGTTACGCGATCAACCCCTGGATGCACCCCGACCGCCCCGTCGACGTCGATCTCGCCCGCGGCCAGTGGGCCGAGCTGATCGGCGCCTACCGCGCCCACGGCCACACCGTGGAGACCGCGGAACCGGTCGCGGGCCTGCCCGACATGGTCTTCGCGGCCAATGCCGCGCTGGTGCTGGGGGGCCGGGTCCTCGGTTCCCTCTTCCACGCTCCCGAACGGCGCCCCGAGTCCACCGCCTACGAGACCTGGTTCAAGGCCGCCGGCTACGACGTGCACCGGCCGGAGTCGGTGTGCGAGGGCGAGGGCGACCTGGTGCCGGCCGGCCGCTGGGTGCTGGCCGGCACGGGCTTCCGTACGACCCGGGAGGCGCACCGTGAGGCGCAGGAGTTCTTCGGGGTCCCGGTGATCAGCCTCCAGCTGGTGGATCCGTGGTTCTACCACCTGGACACGGCGCTGTTCGTGCTCGACGACGGGGCCGGCGGGGGCGAGGCGAACATCGCCTACTGGCCGGAGGCGTTCTCGCCGGGCAGCCGCGAGGTCCTCGCCCGGCTGTACCCGGACGCGGTGCTCGCCACCCGTGCGGACGCGCACGCGTTCGGGCTGAACGCCGTCTCCGACGGCCGTCACGTCTTCCTCCCGCCGGGCGCCGGTGAGCTCGCCGCCCGGCTCGCGCACCACGGTTACGTCCCCGTCCCCGTCGACCTGTCGGAGTTCCACAAGGCCGGCGGGGGCATCAAGTGCTGCACCCAGGAGATACGCCGATGACCGCTGTCGTTCCGTCGCCCGCCGCCGCCCCCGCACGTTCGTCCGCCGAGCTGATCCGCGCCGAGGAACCGGTCCTGGCGCACACCTACCACCCGCTGCCGGTGGTCGTCGCGCGGGCCGAGGGCGCCTGGGTGGAGGACGTCGAGGGCCGCCGCTACCTGGACATGCTGGCGGGCTACTCGGCCCTCAACTTCGGCCACCGCCACCCGGCGCTCGTCGAGGCGGCGCACCGCCAGCTGGACCGGCTCACCCTCACCTCGCGCGCCTTCCACAACGACCGTCTCGCCGCCTTCGCGGAGGGGCTGGCCGCGCTGACGGGCCTTGACATGGTGCTGCCGATGAACACCGGCGCCGAGGCCGTGGAGAGCGCCGTGAAGGTGGCCCGCAAGTGGGCGTACGAGGTGAAGGGCGTGCCCGCGGACCGGGCGACGGTCGTGGTGGCGGAGAACAACTTCCACGGCCGGACGACGACGATCGTCGGCTTCTCGACGGACCCGGTGGCCCGGGACGGCTTCGGCCCGTTCACGCCGGGCTTCCGCGTCGTCCCCTACAACGACCTGGCCGCGCTGGAGCGGGCCGTGGACGACACGACGGCGGCGGTGCTGATCGAGCCGGTGCAGGGCGAGGCGGGCGTGATCGTCCCGGACGACGGCTATCTGCGGGGCGTGCGCGAGCTCACCCGCCGGGCCGGCTGCCTGTTCGTCGCGGACGAGATCCAGTCGGGCCTCGGCCGCACCGGGCGGACCCTCGCCGTCGAGCACGAGGGCGTCCTGCCCGACCTGGTGCTGCTGGGCAAGGCGCTGGGCGGCGGCATCGTGCCGGTGTCGGCGGTGGTGGGGCGCCGGGACGTGCTGGAGGTGCTGCGGCCGGGCGAGCACGGGTCGACGTTCGGCGGCAACCCACTGGCCGCGGCGGTCGGGACGGCGGTCGTGGAGCTGCTGGGGACGGGCGAGTTCCAACGGCGGGCGACCGAACTGGGCGTCGTCCTGCGCGAGGGCCTTGAGGCGCTGGTGGGCAAGGGCGTCGTGGGCTTCCGGGCACGCGGGCTGTGGGCGGGCGTCGACATCGACCCCGCCGTCGGCACCGGCCGCGCGATCGGCGAGCGGCTCCTGGACGAGGGCGTCCTGGTGAAGGACACTCACGGCTCCACCGTCCGGCTGGCCCCGCCGCTCACCGTCACCGCCGATGAGCTGCGGGCCGCGTTGGATGCGCTGGCGAAGGTGGTGAACCGGGCAGGCTGAGACAGGTGCTGAGCCGACCGGACGTCAGGTGCGCCTGCTCGGCGCGTACGTTCCGGCCGGGGGGAGCGAACTGCTCGATGATGCAGGCCGCCGCGGCGGCGGCGCTCTCCGCGTCGTCCACCTGACGGACGACGAACTGGCAGTCGTCCGCGCCGGTGGAGAACGCGTGGTCGTTGACGGTCCGTTCCATGGCGCTCATGTACAGGCCCGCGGTGCCGCGCGGGGTCGTGTCCGCCCCGTTGCGGAAGGACCGGGGTGCACCGACGAGGGACGGCGGGCCGACGAGCACGACGGTGGACGGGTTGAACAGGTTGACGAGGGTGGCGACGCCCCGCCCCAGCGCCTCCCCCGCACGGTCCAGGACCGTGCGGACGGCGCCGCCCGGAGCGGTCGCGTCGCCGTCCTCGACGGCGGCGTCGAACCCTCCGTGGAAGCCGTCCCCCGCGAGCGTCCTGGCCATGGCGGCCGGGGCGGTCACGCTCTCCAGACAACCGTGGCTCCCACAGCGGCACTTGACCTTCGCGGTGTCGCCGTCGGCCTCGACGGGGATGTGGCCCAGCTCCCCGGCCATGCCGCGCGCCCCGCGGAACACCCGCCCGTTCAGGACGAGGGACGCTCCGACGCCTCCGTCGGTGATCAGGACGACGGCCATGCTCTCGTCGTCGATGCCCCCGATGAACCGCTCCCGTACGGCCAGGGCGTTGGCGTCGTTCTCCAGCACCACGGGCACGTCGACGCGCTGCTGTACCAGCGCGGCCAGCGGGAACCGCCGCCAGCCGGCGTGGGGCGAGTTCACGATCGTGCCGCGGTGCACATGTCCGCCGATGCCCATGCCCACCCCGACCAGCTGTTCCAGCCCGGGGTGCAGCTCCTCCCGCAGCTCGTCGATCAGGTCCAGGATGCACGCCAGTACATGGCCCTGGTCGAGATCGGACAGCGGTGTCACGACCGGTCCGGAGGTGATGCGGCCGAGCATGTCGGTGACGACACCGATCAGCCGGCTGGAGCTGTCCATGCCGTCGGAGACGATGGTGATGCCGATGGCCCGCTGGTGCAGCAGCCCGCCGCGGGCGGCACCGGGCGGACCGGGCCACGCGGACGACGACCGCTCGTGCGGCCGGCCCCGGTCCGGGCCCTCTTCCGCCGGACCCTCCTGCTCCGGCCGTCCCTCCGGCGGCCGTGCCCCCTTCGGCCACCCGTCCGGTGACCGCGCCTCCTCCGCCTCGCCCTCCTGGAGCAACTCGTCGAGGGTGGGCACCTGTCCGCCGGCCGCGATCTCGTGCTCGCCGCGCTCGATGCTGTGGCGGATGCGCGAGAGGTTGCGCTCGACGAGCTGTTCCACCCACTGCAGGGTGACGGGGACGAGGAGGGCGACGGCCTCGCCGCCGTGGGTGACGACCAGCGCCTCGCGCGCCGCGGCGGCCTCTTCGATACGGGTGCCGGACAACCCGCGGATCGTCACCCGGGCGGGCGCCCGGCGTCCCGCGGGGCGGGGTTCCTCGGCGGCCAGGTCGTCCAGCGCGGCGGAACCGCCCGCCGCCGCGTCCCGCTGCCCCTCCCGGGTGTTCTGCAGGATGCGGGTGAGGTTCTGGTCGACCAGACGCTCCACCGTCGTCTGCTTCAACGGCATCAGGACCCCGGCGAGCACGCGTCCGTTGGTGATCCCCAGTACGTCGCCCCGGTCGGCGGCGGCCTTGATGAGATCGCCGGACACCTCCCGGATTCCGATGGTCTCCATGGATCCTCTCCCTGGGCCAAAGGCGCCGCGCACACGAGGTGCGGACAGGCGGCTGTCGTTCTCCACACCCAGCGTGTAGCCTGCGCGTAGCCGTCGTCAACCGTTGACGACACTTTTCTCGGCCCGTCGTCGAAGGGGGCCAGGATGGCCGGCAGCTTCGCTCCGGAGGCCCCGCCACCGTCGGCATCGGGGTACGCGGCCGCCCTGGACGCGCTGCGCTCCACCGCCAAGTGGCTGCTCACCGCCTTCGCCGGGATCGCGGCGGCACTGACGGCGAGCCTCCAGCTCACCGACCTGGGCCGGCTGCCACCCACCTCGTGGCGCCTGTGGGCGGCGGTCGCCGGCATCGCCACCGCACTGGCCGCCCTGGCGTACATGGCGAACAGCGCCTCCGCCGTCCTCACCCAGGACTGGGTCACCCTCAACACCTTCACGGACCGGGACATCGAGTCGCAGTTCCAGGACGTGCCCGGCCACGCGCGGCGCCGCCGCTTCGACAGCGTGGCCCGGCACATCGAGGACAGCCGCCACGAGTTGTACGGCCACGTGGCCCCCGACCTGCCCACCCTCCACCGCCGGCTCCGCGAGGCCGACGAGGAGATCCACTCCGCCACCGGGCCCGCGACCCGGGAGGCGGCGGCACACCGGGCGGCCGAACTGCGCGCCGCGGCCCGCGAGGTGGTCCAGTGCGCCAACTACCACGCGACGCTGGAGCGTTACCTGCGCATGAAGGTCCGGCTGGCCTGGGCGTCACTCGTCGCGGCCGTCGCGCTCGGCACGTTCGCCTACGCCTCCCACCCGCCCGCGTCCCACACCCCCGTCGACATCCGCATCCACGTGGCGGGCCGCACCACGCCCCTCCCTTCCGCCGCCACGCCCCGAGACCTGCCCCTGGCGGACGTCAGAAAGGCTGGGCCTCACTCGCGGTCAGTATGTCCATGACCATGACGCCGCGTTCGGTGTCGTACTGTTTGATCTCGAATTCGTCCATCTGCCGGAAGACAATCAGGTAGCCGATGGGCAGCAGCATGGCGCGGAATCCCTCCGGCGTCATGCGCACTCCCACGACGGGGAAGTGATTTCCGTTTCCGAAGGCGGACTTGAGCGCGTCGGCCAGGTCCTGCCGCTCGGCTCTCCCCATCTCCCGCAAGAACTGCTTGGCCGATCCTGCCAGCCGTATCTGTTGCTCCATACATCCCCCTACGAGCGTCCCACAGTGTAGGCCCCGCATCTCCGGCGTTAACAGCCCTTCCACCGACTTCCGGTATTCCGCCCCGCAGCGACCGGAAATCCTCCCGCGCACCCACTGCCTCATATCTGTTCCACCGGCACGCAGTGAATCGATACGCCACCGCAATACGTCACCGATGGGCAACAAATCCGGCTCGCCATAACGATGTATCGGTCATGTGTTCCGTAAACAACCGCGGCATTATCGCGTGCCCTCGCCGCCGTCCCGGGTACCCGGCCCACACCGCGTCCCCTGCCCGTCACACGGTTCCCGCCGACCGCGCACGCACATACACTGGCACCCCTTCCGTACCCGCTGACCTGCTAGAACGCGGCGGTTGAGCCGATCCGCCAGAGTGAGGAGCGACCCCTTGTTCTACTACCTGCTCAAACACGTGATCCTCGGGCCGCTGCTGAGACTGACCTTCCGGCCCCGTATCGAGGGCCTCGAGCACGTCCCGGAGTCCGGCGCGGCCATCATCGCGGGCAACCACCTCTCGTTCTCGGACCACTTCCTGATGCCCGCGGTACTGAAGCGCCGCATCACCTTCCTGGCGAAGGCCGAGTACTTCACGGGCCCCGGCGTCAAGGGACGCCTGACGGCCGCCTTCTTCCGCAGCGCCGGACAGATCCCGGTCGACCGCTCCGGCAAGGACGCGGGCCGGGCCGCGATCCGGGAGGGACTCGGGGTCCTGCGCCGGGGCGAGCTGCTCGGCGTCTATCCCGAGGGCACCCGTTCGCACGACGGCCGCCTGTACAAGGGCAAGGTCGGCGTCGCGGTCATGGCGCTGAAGGGCCGGGTGCCCGTGATCCCCTGCGCGATGATCGGCACCTTCGAGGCCCAGCCGCCCGGCAAGAAGATCCCGAGCATCCACCCGGTGGTCATCCGCTTCGGCAAGCCCCTCGACTTCTCCCGCTACGCCGGCATGGAGGACGAGAAGGCGATCCTGCGCGCCGTCACCGACGAGATCATGTACGCCATCCTGTCGCTCTCCGAGCAGGAGTACGTGGACAAGTACGCGGCGGTCGCCAAGGCGGAGGACGCCGAGCGGAAGGAACGCAGGTTCCCGCGCATGCCGCTCAGCTGACGCACCGGCGTGCGCCGCTCAGCCGAGCGCGGCCAGGGCCTCGTCCAGCACCCGCCGCAGCCGCAGCGCGTCGTCCGCGAGGGCGGTCACGAGGGCGGCGGGCCCGGCGAGCGGGGTGAGGGCGGCGCACTCGCCGAGGACCCGGGCCTCGGGGGCGCGCTGCGCGTACTCGGGCCGCACGACGAGGAGTTGCCCGAGTGCGCGGTACCCGGCCAGCACGGCGGGTCCGTCCCAGCCGCCCGGCGCGCCCGGCCCGCAGGCCAGCTCCTGGTCGAGGAGCGGCCGGGCCGCCAGGCGCACGGTGAGCCGGCTGGTGAGCCGTCCGGGTTCCTCGCCCGCGCGGCCGAGGACCTGTTCCTCGCGGAGGACCAGCCGGGCGCCGGAAGCGAGTTCGACGCGCGTGGAGACGTACAGCTCGCTGCCCGCCGCCGAGATCAACTGCTCGGGCAGCCAGCGCAGCTCGCCCCCGGCGGCCACGTCGAGCCGTACGTCGTAGCGCGCCTCGCCCTTGGCCTGCCCCGGCAGGGCGAGGGTGGCCGCGGCCGACCCGACGTGCAGCCGGGCCCCCGCGGCGGCCCGCGCCTCCACGGTGAAGCGGTCCCCGCCCAGCGGCCCGCTCATGGCGCCGACGAGCAGCACGC
>NZ_JAVRHI010000565.1:0-57441 GCF_034105845.1 Streptomyces sp. CRN 30
AGACGCCCCAGACGCCCCAGACGCCCCAGACGCCCCAGACGCCCCAGACGCCCCAGACGCCCCAGACGCCCCAGACGCCCCAGACGCCCCAGACGCCCCAGACGCCCCAGACGCCCCAGACGCCCCAGACGCCCCAAAGCGTGACTCGTGTGGCTCGAACGACTTGTGTGACTGCGGCGCGGGCATCGGCGGTGGCCTTCCGACGGGGGACCCGCCGGACGGACGGCCCGGGATCACCGGGCCCGCACGTCACGCCAGCAGGTCGTCTACTTGTGCTTCCCCTTCACGGTACCGGCGTGCGATCTCGGCGCTGCAGCCGTCCGCCGTGCGCTGGAGCCGCTGCCGCCTCCGGGACACCTGCTGCTCGTAGCGGATCAGCCGCCCCATCGCCGTGTGCAGCTCCGGATCGGTACGGGCCTGGAGGTCCGACAGCTCGACCTCGCCCAGCATCTCGGCGGCCAGCTGCCGGCACTCCTCGCTCTGCGGCGTGCCCAGCGTCACGTGCCGGGCCGACGAGCGGTGCCGCGCCGGGGCGTCGGCCAGGATCTCGGAGAGCCGCTCGACCACGGAGGTCTCGCCGGTCGCCTTCACGGTGGCGGACCCGCGCCGGGTCAGCTCCGCCCGCAGGATGTCGATCCGCCCCTGCAGCAGCCGCCGTACGTAACTCAGGTCGGCCTCCTCGCGCTGGGCGTCCCTGCGCAGGGTGCGCAGTTCGGGCAGGCTCAGTGCGGTCAGTTCGGGGCCCCGCGCGTGCGCGTTCCCCCCGCGCGGCGGACCCGTGGGGTCCGTGGACAGCTCCGGGCTGTCCGTGCGCTGCACGGGCGTCCGGAGGCGGTCCGCGCCGACCACGTACGTCAACGAGACAGACCTCGACGGCTGCCCGGTACTCGATGTGCTCATGTGTCTCAACCGTCCCCTCGACCGGCTAATGGGAGCATCGTGCCACCCCGGGTGGCCGCTATGTGACCGAGTGCCCCCGATCGGCCCCAGATGGGGGGTTCGGGGACGAAAAGAAACCCGTACGGGGCCGCCCGGCGTCCCCCTCGGGGCGCACGGCATCATGGCCGTATGCGAGCGGTGGTACAGAGGGCGGACGGCGCGAGCGTCGTCGTGGACGGCGAGACGGTCGGCGCGTTCGAGGGCGAGGGGCTGTGCGTCCTGGTCGGCGTCACCCACGACGACACCGAGGAGAAGGCCGACCGGCTGGCCCGCAAGCTCTGGTCGCTGCGGATGCTGGCCGACGAGCGCTCGTGCAGCGACGTCGACGCGCCGCTGCTGGTCATCAGCCAGTTCACCCTCTACGGCGACGCCCGCAAGGGCCGCCGCCCCACCTGGAACGCGGCGGCCCCCGGGGAGGTCGCGGAGCCGCTGGTCGAAGAGGTGGTGGCGCGGCTGCGGGCGCTGGGCGCGACCGTGACGACGGGCCGGTTCGGCGCGCGGATGCGGGTGTCGCTGACGAACGACGGCCCGTTCACGGTGCTCCTGGAGATCTGACACACGTCAGGGCTCTACAACGGTCTCCTGTGCCGCCGCCGTGTCGCCGGCCATCAGCCGGGCGTCCACCGGCACGTTCCGCTTGACCAGGGCGAGGGCGACCGGGCCCAGCTCGTGGTGGCGGGCGGAGGTGGTGACGAAGCCGATCTTCCGGCCGTCGGGGCCGTCGTCCGCGAGCCTGATCTCGGTGCCGGCCGTCGGCAGGTGCACCTCGCTGCCGTCCAGGTGCAGGAAGACCAGCCGGCGCGGGGGCTTGCCCAGGTTCTGCACGCGGGCGACCGTCTCCTGGCCGCGGTAGCAGCCCTTCTGGAGGTGGACGGCGGTGCCGATCCAGCCCAGCTCGTGCGGGATGGTGCGGTGGTCGGTCTCGTGGCCGAGCCGGGGCCGGTGCTGCTCGACCCGGAGCGCCTCGTGGGCGAGGAGACCGGCGGGCGGCCCGGCCTGCCCGGCGAACGCCTCCAGCCCGTCGCGCGGCAGGAAGAGGTCACGGCCGTACGGGGTCTCCCGGACGACGGCGCCCTCGGGGACCTCGGCGATCGAACCGGCGGGCAGGTGGACGACCGCGGTGTCGGCGGTGCGGTCGGCGACCTCGACCCGGTAGAAGAACTTCATCGACTCCAGGTAGGCGATCAGCGCCTCCTGGGTGCCGGGCTCGACGTGGGCCCAGACGGTCGTCCCGTCGTCGACGAGGTACAGGGCGTGCTCGATGTGGCCGTTGGCGGAGAGGACCAGCGCCTCGGTGGCCTGTCCGGCGGGGAGGTCGCTCACGTGCTGGGTGAGCAACAGGTGCAGCCAGCTCAGCCGGTCCTCGCCGGAGACCGCGACGACGCCGCGGTGGGAGAGGTCGACGAAGCCGGTGCCCTCGGCGAGGGCGCGCTGCTCGCGGAACAGATCGCCGTAGTGGGCGGCGACGCCTTCGTCCGCGCCCTCGGCGGGCACGGCGCCGGGCAGGGACAGCAGGGGGCTCTTCATGACGTCCAGCCTACGACTCGGTAGTTGAATCCTTCAGCGACTCGATCGGCGACTCGTTCGGAGAACCGTCCGGAGAACCGTTCGGAGTCTGCTCCCGCGAACACTCCCGGCAGCGGCCGAAGATCGCGAAGTGCTTCATGTCGGTGTCGAACCCGAACTGCTCGCGCAGCTTGGCGGTGAACTCGGCGGCCACCGACAGATCGGCCTCGATGACGTTGGTGCAGTCACGGCAGACGAGGTGGATGTGGTGGTGCCGGTCGGCGAGGTGGTACGTCGGCGCCCCGTGCCCGAGATGGGCGTGGCTGACCAGGCCCAGCTCCTCCAGCAGCTCAAGGGTGCGGTAGACGGTGGAGATGTTGACCCCCGAAGCCGTCTTCCGCACTTCGCCGAGGATGTCGTCGGGGGTCGCGTGCTCCAGGGTGTCCACGGCTTCCAGCACCAGCTGCCGCTGCGGGGTCAGCCGGTAGCCGCGCTGCCTGAGGTCGCTTTTCCAGTCGGTGCTCACCACACCCTTGAGTCTAGGACTACTTGAAGAAAGCGATCCCGTCGTCCGGCATGTCGTCGGGCAGGGCCTTGGCCCAGCGCTCGACGTCCTCCGGGGTGACGACCTTCTTCAGGTGCGCCGACATGTAGGGGCGCAGCTCGACCTCGGGGGTCTGCTTCTCGCCGACCCACATCAGGTCGCTCTTGACGTAGCCGTACAGACGCTTGCCGCCGGTGTAGGCCGGGGAGGCGGCCGTGCGGGCCACCGCGTCCGTCACCAGGTCGATCTGCGGCTTCTGGGCGGCCATCTCGCCGTACCAGATCTCGATGACGCCGTCGTCGCGGGTCATCGTCACCTCGACCTTGCGGTGCGCGTCGATGCGCCAGAAGCCGTGCTCGGACTCCAGGGGCCGGACCTTGTTGCCCTCCTGGTCGAGCACCCAGGTGTGGGAGGTGTACTCCAGGAAGTCCCGGCCGTCGTGGGAGAAGGTGACCTCCTGACCGAAGTTGCACTTCTCCGCGCCGGGGAAGTCGTGCACGCCCGCGCCGGCCCAGTTGCCGAGCAGGAAGGCGAGCGGGACGAGGTCCTTGTGCAGGTCGGACGGGATCTCGATCATGAGCGGAACTTACTTCCTGGCGTGAGGGGTCAGCGCTGGCCCTGGAACAGCTTCTTCACGGTCAGTCCGGCGAAGGCGAGGACGCCGACGCAGACCAGGACCAGCAGGGCTTCGAAGAAGATCTCCACGGGGTGCTCCTTGAGCGGGGGTGCGGTTGTGTGCACGGGGCCGGGGCCCAGCTTACGCGGCCGGGGCCCGGCCCCGTCGGGTGAGGTACGCCCCGGGGTCAGGTGAGCAGCTCGCTCTGGAGCGACACTGTCTGCCGGAACGGGACGGCCGGTGTCCCGCCCGCGCGGGACTGGACGACGAGTGCGAGGACATCGCCGGCGGCCAGGTAGCCGTGCCGGACCTGTTCGGCACCGTACGGCTCGGCCTCGGTGTAGACGGCTCCTGCCAGCTCCGTCTCGATGATCTGCTCGTAGAAATCCTCGTCCGGGACCGATTCCCCGGACCCGCGCAGGGGGTAGCCGGGGCTGTCCAGGACGGCGAAGTCCTCCGCGGTCAGGTCGTCGACGACCGCCGCCGTGTCGAAGTGCAGCAGGTAGATCCGCGTACGTGTGCCGTCGTCGGTGGTCCAGCCGCGGGCGGCGATGTGCCGCAGCCCGTGGTCGATGAGGTTCTGCCCCACCTCGTCGCGGTACTCAGTCGTGTATTCCGCGAGGAGGGTCTCCGTCGGCAACCACCCGTCGGTGCCGCGCAGCGTCTTGTCCTCGCGCGCCCCACGTGGCGCGGGTAGCACGAGTTCACGCAGGTCTACGGCGTGCGTGCCGGCCGGGTTCGATGACTCGAACGGCCCCGGCCGGCCCTCGGGCAGGGCCGGCCTGGTCAGGTCGGGGTAATCCCAGCGCCCGTCCGACTCGGTGGCCAGACCCGGTACGTCCGTCCGCTCCATACGGGTGATGCCGTACGCCGACGCCGTCCCGGCCGCCACGAAGGCCACGGTGACGGCCGTCCAGCGCAGGACGGCGCGCAGGACGCGCCGGTCCTTCGGCGGCGGGGCCGGCGACGGGACGTCCGGCGGCGCGTCCGGCAGGGGCGGGCCACCGGGCGACACGACGGCGGCCGACGCCTCCCGTGCCTCGGGCGTCTCCTCGGTCATACCGCCTCCCCCGGGTCGGTGATGCGGTCGAGTTGTTCGGTGAGCAGCACCGCGACCCGCTCGGTCTCCAACGGAGCGACGCCCTCGGCCGTCGCGGTGACCAGGATCTCGCCGACATGGGCCGAGCAGTACATCAGGTCGAGGCCGAGGTGCCGGTAGAAACCGGTGTCGGAACCCTCGTCGCCGTAATCGGTGCCGTCGGGGAGCAGGAAGCAGCGGGCGTTGTCGTGGCCCTCGATCTCGGGCCCCTCTTCAAGGATGCCGAACGCGTCGAGCGTGCCGGTGCGGGCGTCGGCCATCTCCCGGACGGCGGACCGAGCCGCCCGGGTGAGCACGATCTCGACGGCGATGGCTTCCTGGTAGACGCCGGCCTCACCGGGAACGTAGCTGCGCAGCGCCATGCCCTTGACGCCGCGCAGGCCGATCTCCCGCTCCAGCGCCTTGCGTTCGGAGCGCGGCAGGCCGCGCAGTGACTCCCGTTGCAGGGCGGCGGCGCGCGCGCTGCTCAGGACGGCATCGGACCCGAACTCGCCGATGTCCGGCCCCCGCGTCCAGCCGTACGTGCCGAAGGGCACCAGCGCCTCCGCGAGCCCCTGCCCGGCGCTGGGCTCCGTATCGCTGTCACCCGTCTCGTCGGCTGCCGCGGGCAGCTTCCAGCCTGGCGTCCCGGCGTCGCGATCGGCGTTCCGCACGGTCACGACGGTGTAGCCCGTGCCGACGATCACGGCACCGGCCAGCAGCACGGACGCGGTGACTCCGGCGACACGGCCCCGGCTCCAACGCCGCCCCTTCGCGACCGCTCTGTTCTCCTTCTCGGTCACAGCCGCTCCATCTGCCGTTCCGCCAGCTCCAGCACTGTCTTCCCACTGATCGGTTCGTCGCTGCAGACCCAGATCTCCATGGCGATGTCTCCCCGCCAGGCGTGCGCCTCCGCGCTGTAGGGCCAGTCGCCCGGCACGGGGGACGGGCGGGTGTCCCAGTAGACCCGCCCGTCCCCGGTACCGGGAATCGGCAGACTCTTCACGCCGTCCCCGAAGTGGAGCTGGGAACCACTGCCGAAGTCGGCGGCTGCCACCGACTCCTCCTGCCGGAACTGGACGAGCTGTACCTCCACCGTGCCGTCGTCGGTCTCCCAGCCGGTGACGGCCGCCCGACGGAACTCCTGGTCCGTCAGGTCACCGAAGACCCACCCGGGGTTGTCGGCATTACCGGCGTAAGCGCCCAGGTCCAGCCAGCCGTCCGTGCCGGTCAGCCACTCGGCCTCCGTCGCACCGCTCGGTCTGCGCAGCAGCAGCTTGCGCAGGTCTCCGTCAGTGCCCACCCGGCGGTCCTGGGCGGCCGACAGCGGCTCGGCACCGTCGGCCCCGCTGCGCGTCGGAACGGACCCCGCCAGCGGCGGCGGCTCCGTCGGGGCACGGCCGGCCTGCACGAGGTAGCCGGCGCAGACACCCGCCACCAGTCCCAGCGCGGTCGCCACGCCGACCAGCCGGGCGGTACGACCGCGACGCCGCGCACGTACCGTCTCCCGAACCGGGTCCCGCTCCGGTCTCTCTGTCTCCTCCAAAGGTCCCCCCACGAGAAAGAAAGTGAAGTACGCATTCCGTTATGCGTGCGCACAGGAGACTCACGGCCGACGCCCGGGGTTGCGGACGCGTTGATTACGATTCGGCCATGGCGAAGAAGCTCGTGATCAAGGTGACCGCGGGGGCCGATGCCCCCGAGCGCTGCTCGCAGGCGTTCACGGTGGCGGCGGTGGCCGTGGCCAGCGGCGTGGACGTGTCCCTGTGGCTGACCGGCGAGTCCGCCTGGTTCGCGCTGCCGGGCCGGGCCGCCGAGTTCGAGCTGCCGCACGCGGCCCCGCTGCCCGACCTCCTCGACTCCCTGCTGGCGGGCGGCCGGGTGACCCTGTGCACCCAGTGCGCGGCCCGCCGCGACATCACGGAGAAGGACGTCCTGGACGGCGTACGGATCGCCGGGGCGCAGGTCTTCGTGCAGGAGGCGCTGGCCGACGGCACCCAGGCGCTCGTCTACTGACCCGACCCCTGGGCTCCGTCAGCGCTCCACAGGCAGAACGGGTGGCCCGCCGGGTCGAGCAGCACCCGTACGTCGTCCTGCGGCTGGTGCTCCGCGAGCCGCGCCCCCTCGGCGACCGCGCGGGCCGTCTCCGCCGCCAGGTCGTCGACCTCGATGTCGAGGTGGGCCATCATCCGCTGCCCGTCCGGGCGGGCGGGCCAGACCGGCGGGACGTACTCGGGCTCGGTCTGGAAGGACAGCCCCGTGCCGCCGTCCGGCGGGCGCAGGTGCACCCAGTCCGGCTCGTCCTCGCGTACGACGAAGCCGAGCAGCCGGACGTAGAAGCCGGCGAGTTCCCGGGCGTCGGGGGCGTCGAGCACCGCGGCGGAGAGCCTCATGGGCGACATGGGCGACATGGGCGCCCTTCTACCCCCTGCGCCACAGCCCAACCGCCGCTGCCCGGCCGCCGCTGCCCAACCAGCGGGCGCCGCTGCCCGGCCGGCGGCCTACCGCCTGCGCCGCTTGCCGTCCAGTTCGTCCCACCACTCGTCGGACTTCGTGTCGCCGGAGGGGTCGTCCCACCAGCGGTCGTCGGGGCCCCGGCGGTTGGCGACGATCGCGGCGAACGGCGGGATGACCATGGCGACCACGCACATGGCGACGGCCGCCGGGACCGACCAGATCCGTACGACGCCCCAGGCCAGCACGAACAGCCCTACGCACGTCCCCATCATCGCGAAGTACATGTGCCGCCGCCGTGCGTACATACGTCCAGGGTAGGACGGAACCGGCCGTCCGGACATGCCGGAGGGGCGGTGTCCCGGGTGGGTACCCGGGACACCGCCCCTCCGCCGTCACTGCTCCCGATCGCCTTCGGTCAGACGGCGATCGCGACCTCCGCGAGGCCGCCCTGCCGGGCCACGACCGTGCGGTCGGCCGTGCCGCCCGGGACCAGCGCGCGGACGGTCCAGGTGCCCTCGGCCGCGTAGAAGCGGAACTGGCCCGTCGCGGAGGTCGGGACCTCCGCCGTGAACTCGCCGGTGGAGTCCAGCAGCCGGACGTAGCCCGTCACCGGCTCGCCGTCACGGGTCACCTGACCCTGGATGGTGGTCTCACCGGGCTTGATCGTCGAGGCGTCCGGGCCGCCGGCCTTCGCTCCGCACATGTCGTACTCCTATGAGGGGGTTGGGGGCGGTCCTACTTGGCTGCGCCGAGCTCGATCGGCACGCCGACCAGGGAGCCGTACTCGGTCCAGGAGCCGTCGTAGTTCTTGACGTTCTCGACGCCGAGCAGCTCGTGCAGGACGAACCAGGTCAGGGCCGAGCGCTCACCGATGCGGCAGTAGGCGATGGTGTCCTTGGCCAGGTCGACCTGCTCGTCGGTGTAGAGCTCCTTGAGCTCCTCGTCCGACTTGAAGGTGCCGTCGTCGTTGGCGTTCTTCGACCACGGGATGTTGCGGGCGCTGGGCACGTGGCCCGGACGCTGCGACTGCTCCTGCGGCAGGTGGGCCGGGGCGAGCAGCTTGCCGGAGAACTCGTCGGGCGAGCGGACGTCGACCAGGTTCTCGGCGCCGATCGCCTTGACGACGTCGTCGCGGAAGGCGCGGATCGAGGTGTCCTGCGGCTTGGCCTTGTAGTCGGTCGTGGCGCGCTCGGGCACCTCCTCGACCAGCTCGCGGGCGTCCAGCTCCCACTTCTTGCGGCCGCCGTCGAGGAGCTTGACGTTCTCGTGGCCGTAGAGCTTGAAGTACCAGTAGGCGTAGGACGCGAACCAGTTGTTGTTGCCGCCGTAGAGGATCACCAGGGTGTCGTTGGCGATGCCCTTCGCGGACAGGAGCTTCTCGAAGCCCTCCTGGTCGACGAAGTCACGGCGGACCGGGTCCTGGAGGTCCTTGGTCCAGTCGATCCGGATCGCGTTCTTGATGTGGTTCTTGTCGTACGCGGACGTGTCCTCGTCGACCTCCACGATCGCGATGTCGGGGTTGTCCAGGTTCGCCTGGACCCAGTCGGCGTCTACCAGGACGTCGCTGCGGCTCATGATCTTTCCTCCGGGGCAGTTGCGGCGGGGCGTGCGAGTGCGGTGGGTGCGCGCCACTCGCGCGGGGTGCGGAGTTCGGCGCACGGATGCCCTGGTGCAGGGCGCTGGGGATGCGGAGGGCCGGGCCGCGCGGGGCGGCGCCTTCCGGTCAGACCGGGCGACAGAGCATGGCGGCAACGCGGCACAGGTCCACTGCCCGCCGCTTCGTGAGGTCCGCCTGTCGCTTCATGGTGTCCGATCGTAAGGACGACCCGGCGGGCGTGTCACCGGCATGTCGGATAGTGAGACACGATCGTCCACTATCCGGGATGAGGAGGCCGCCCGGACCGCGTCGGCGCGGTTCCCGGGCGGCCGGATGTCCACTGATGTCCCTCCGGCCGCCGTGACGCGGACGGGGATGTCTCGCCTGTCGGACAACAACCGTCCGGCGGCTCTGTTCGTCCTACCCGGCCAGCCGGACGTCCGAACCCTTGACCGTGATCTCGACGCCGTTCTTCGCGGCCTCGACCTTGTCGAGCCGGATGCCGCCGGGCAGTTCGTCGATCGCCTGCTGGAAGTCGGTGATCTGCCGGATCTGCGCGTCGGAGAGCGACACGTCGCCGAACGACGGCAGGGAGTCGGCGGAGACGCCCACCTTGTTGTCCTTCACCGTCACCGAGCTGAGCACGTGGATCGGCTCGGGCAGCTTCGTACCGAGCACGGTCGCCTCGACGGCGACGTCGATCTTGCCGTTGCCGCCGTCGGAGAGGCCGACGATGCCGGCGGTGACGCCGGGGGTGATCTGCGCCTGATCGGACCCGGCCGCCTTGAGCAGTTCGGCGTAGGAGACGGACGCGGTGCCGGTGGCGGTGGCGGCGGTCGCGCGGCTGTAGTCGCCGGAGAACTCGACGCCCTTCATGTGGGCCTTCAGGTCGTCGATGCGGACCTTCTCCGAGCCCTTGCCGGCGGTCGCCTCGTAGCCGTCCATGGTGACCTCGACGTCGTCCAGCTCACTGGCGACGACCTGGGTGAGGAAGGGGAAGCCGTTGATCGACACGTCCGGGGTGGTGTCGAGGTCCTCCTGGGCCTTCAGCTTGTCCGCCACCTCGCCCTCCGCGAAGTTGACCGCGAGCCGGTCCGCGGCCACGAAGAGGCCGCCCAGGACCACGACGACGATCAACAGTATTCGCAGTGCGCGCATCTACCCCACCCCAGCGGAACTTCAAGGACGAGGGCCCACGGTAACCGGCACCGGAATCCCCCGGGAAATCCGTCGAGGACCTGTGACGAAGGGGGTCGCTCGACAGCGCCGCGAGACATCGGCGGCCTGCGCCGACGGCCGTTCAGCCCAGTGCCCGGCCCAGGACCCACACCGCCGGGGCGGCCGCGCTGAGCGGCAGGGCCACGCCCGCCGTGAAGTGCACGAACCGGGACGGGTAGTCGTAGCTCGCCACCCGGTGCCCGATCAGCGCGCACACCGCCGCGCCCGCGCCGAGCAGCGCGCCCTCGGTGCCGACGTCCGTCAGCGCGCCGGCCGCGATACCGCCGCCGGCCGCGGCGAGCAGCGCGACGACCACGGAGACCGGCGTCGGCAGCGGCAGCGCGCGGGCCACGGCGGCGACCGCGACCGCGATGCCGCCGACCGTCACCGCGTCCGGGTCGGCCGCGAGCCAGCCGCCCGCGACGATCGCCAGCGCCGACGCGACGACGGTGGCGGTCAGGCCGTACATCCGCTCGTCCGGGTCGGCGTGCGAGCGCAGCTGCAGGACGAGGGAGAGGAGGACCCACACGCCGATCGTGCCGAGCATGGCGGCCGGGGAGCGGTCCGAGACCAGCAGCGCCACATCCGCGACCAGCGCGCCGAGGAACCCGAGCGCGATGCCCTGCCGGGCCGGCCACATGCCGTTCAGCCGGAACCAGCCCGCCGCGGTGACGGCCTGCAGCACGACCAGCGGAACGAGGAGGGCGTACGTGCCGAGCGCCGCGGTCCCGGCCAGCAGCAGGCCCAGCAGCGCGGTGAGCGCGGCGGGCTGCATACCGGGTTCGATGATCGGCGACCGTCCCTCGGCACGGGCGCGCTGGGCGTCGGTGACGCGGGTGTTCCCGGCGACGGTGGCGGGACCGTAACCGGCGTCGGGGGCGGCGGGGGCGGAAGCGGCAGCTGGGGTGGGGGCAGGGGTGGGAGCGGCGGGTTCGGGCCGCACCTGCGGTGCCGGCTGCTGCCGGGGCTGCTGCTGGTACGGCTGCTGCTGGGGCTGCTGGTGCTGCTGCCCCTGGTGCTGCTGCCCCTGGTGGTGCGGGTGCTGCTGGTACGGCTGCTGGTACGGCTGCTGGTGCTGGTACTGACGCTGATGCTCAGCGGCCTGGTACTGCTGCGGATACTGCTGCTGCGTGTGCTGCTGCACGTACTGCGGCGGCTGCTGTTGCGGCTGCTGCTGGGGCAGGTACGCCGTCTCCTCGGCGGAGACCGGCGGCTGCACCGACGTCTCCCAGGTCTGGCCCTGCCACTGCTGCGTGTACGGGTCGTGGGCCGGGTCCGGGTTCTGTGACCCGTACCCCGGGTACCCCTGGTACCCCTGGTACCCCTCGTGCCCCTCGTACGGCTGGTTCGTCATCGGTCGTCATCCTCCTGCGAACGGCGGGAGCACCTCGACCGTGCCGCCGTCGCCCAGCCGTACCGTCTCGTGCGCGCGGGTGCCCACAGGGTCGCCGTCGACGAGGAAAGAGCAGCGCAGCAGGACGCGGGCCAGCTCGGCGGAGTGGCGCGCGCGCACGGCGTCGAGCGCCTCGGCGAGCGTGGCCGCCTCGTACGGCTCCTCGGCCGTCCCGGCCGCGGCCTTCGCGGCGGCCCAGTAGCGCACCGTGACCTTTGCCATCTGCTTCCTCTGTCGGTCGGCTGTGGACAGTAGACCGCCAGGCTAGCCCGCCCGGGAGACCGCCCAGTCCCCGATACGGCACAGCAGTTCGGTGTCGGCGGCGTGCTCGGCGTGGCCCATGCCGGGCTCCAGCCAGAGTTCGCCGTGGTCACCGGCGGCCTCGGCCAGCATCCGGGGGTGATCCAGGGGGAAGTAGGCGTCACTGTCGCCGTGCACGACCAGCAGCGGGCGCGGCGCGATCCGGGGCACCGCCTCGGCCGGCGAGAGCGGCACCGGGTCCCAGTCGCGGTGGTGGATACGGGTGCGCAGGCCGTAGCGGCCGACCAGCCGGCCCGCGGGCCGCAGCACGAGCCAGTGCAGGCGCCGCATGGGGGCGGTGCCCCGGTAGTACCAGCGGGCCGGGGAGCTGACCGAGACCACCGCGTCGACGTCCTCGAACAGCGCCGCGTGGCGCAGCACCACCGAGCCGCCCATGGAGAAGCCGACGGTGACCACGCGGTCGTGACCGAGGCGGCGGGCCCAGGAGACGGCCGCTTCGAGGTCGTGCACCTCGCGGTCGCCGACCGTGGAGCGTCCACCGGACGCGCCGTGACCCCGGAAGGAGAAGGTGACCGCGGCACCGTATCGGGTGAAAACGGAGGCGATACGTCGTATGTGCGGACGGTCGGCGTCCCCCGTGAAGCCGTGTGCGATCACGAACGCGAGGCCGGACGGGGGCGGTGCTTGATTTTCGTATACGACCGGTCCCGGGTCGTATACGGAATCGATCCGCACCCCGTCGGACGTGCGCAAATATGCGCGCAATGGCTTTACGGGAGGCGTCTCGGAATGCGGACGAGAGGTGGAACGTGCCACATGACCTGCCGGACCGTCGTTCATGTCGGCTATTCTGCTGGGCAGAGGACTCGGGCAGCGTAGCCCCCGGGTCCTTTTGTGCTTTCAACGAGTTGTATACGAAGCGGGAAACCGCGGATGTACATCTCGGAGCACAGTACGAAGCAGTGCCGCAAACGTCCTCGCAGGGACCGAGGAGGAACCAGACGTTATGGGCGAGCGAACCGTGCACGAACGTATGACGATCCGGGCTGGTGGGAAGCGATGAGTTCTCTGCTGCTCCTGACCAACGCCCTCCAGCCGTCGACGGAGGTGCTCCCCGCTCTCGGCCTGCTGCTGCACAACGTGCGCGTGGCTCCGGCGGAGGGACCCGCCCTCGTGGACACCCCGGGCGCCGACGTGATCCTGATCGACGGCCGCCGTGACCTGCCGCAGGTCCGCAGCCTGTGCCAGCTCCTGCGCTCCACCGGGCCCGGCTGTCCGCTGGTCCTGGTCGTCACCGAGGGCGGCCTCGCGGCCGTCACCGCAGACTGGGGCATCGACGACGTGCTCCTCGACACCGCGGGTCCGGCCGAGGTCGAGGCGCGGCTGCGGCTGGCCATGGGCCGCCAGCAGATCGTCGCCGACGACTCCCCCATGGAGATCCGCAACGGCGACCTGTCGGTCGACGAGGCGACGTACTCCGCCAAGCTCAAGGGCCGGGTCCTGGACCTGACCTTCAAGGAGTTCGAGCTGCTGAAGTACCTCGCGCAGCACCCGGGCCGGGTCTTCACCCGCGCCCAGCTGCTCCAGGAGGTCTGGGGCTACGACTACTTCGGCGGCACCCGCACGGTCGACGTCCACGTACGGCGGCTGCGGGCCAAGCTCGGCCCCGAGCACGAGCAGCTCATCGGCACGGTGCGCAACGTCGGCTACCGGTTCGTGACGCCGGAGAAGCCGGAGAAGCCGGCGCGGGCGACGGAGGAAGCGGACACGACTTCGGCCTCGGCCTCGGCTTCCCCGTCGGCTTCGGCTTCGGCTGCCGCCGGGTCGCCGTCCGCCGAGGCGCACGCGGACGCCTAGCGGATGCCTGGCGGGCGCCCGGCGCATGTCTGGCGGGCGCCGCCCGACGGAAGGCCGACGGAAGTCCGGTGGGCGCCCGGCGGTAGTCCGGTGGGCGCCGCCGCGCGGGCCTGGGCGTGATGCGCCTGACCAAGGTGCGATACGCCCTGCCCGTGGCGGGTCCATCCGCGTAGACTCCGCGCGTGGCCAAGGTGACTCGGGACGACGTGGCGCGGCTGGCGGGTACTTCGACCGCCGTTGTCAGCTATGTCATCAACAACGGACCCCGGCCGGTCGCCCCGGCCACGCGCGAGCGCGTCCTCGCCGCGATCAAAGAGCTGGGGTACCGCCCCGACCGGGTCGCGCAGGCGATGGCCTCGCGCCGCACCGACCTCATAGGTCTGATCGTGCCGGACGCGCGCCAGCCGTTCTTCGCGGAGATGGCGCACGCGGTCGAGTGGGCGGCGTCCGAGCGCGGCAAGATGGTGCTCGTCGGCAACTCCGACTACGTGGGCGAGCGCGAGGTGCACTACCTGCGCGCGTTCCTCGGGATGCGCGTCTCGGGCCTGATCCTCGTCAGCCACGCGCTGAACGACATGGCCGCCGCCGAGATCGACGCGTGGGACGCCCGGGTCGTCCTGTTGCACGAGCGTCCCGAGGCGATCGACGACGTCGCCGTCGTCACCGACGACCTGGGCGGTGCCCAGCTCGCCGTACGCCACCTGCTGGAGCACGGCTACGACTACGTCGCCTGCATGGGCGGCACCGCCGAGACCCCCGCCGTCGGCGACCCCGTCTCCGACCACGTCGAGGGCTGGCGGCGCGCGATGCAGGAGGCCGGGCTCTCCACGGAGGACCGGCTCTTCGAGGCGCCGTACAACCGCTACGACGCCTACCGGGTCGCGCTGGAGATCCTCGCCGGGCCGCGCCGCCCGCCGGCGATCTTCTGCTCCACCGACGACCAGGCGATCGGCGTGCTGCGCGCCGCGCGGGAGCTGCGCCTGGACGTGCCGGGCGAGCTGGCGGTGGCCGGGTTCGACGACATCAAGGAGGCCGGGCTGGCCGACCCGGGGCTGACGACGGTCGCCTCGGACCGTTCGGCGATGGCCCGTGAGGCGGTCGACCTCGTCCTGGACGACGGGCTGCGGGTCGCGGGTTCGCGCCGCGAGCGGCTGAAGGTCTTCCCGTCGCGGCTGGTGGTCCGCCGGTCCTGCGGCTGCGACAAGAGAGACTGCTGACCCCCTCCCCGGGGCTCTCCCGGGGCTGCCCCGGGGCTCCCCCGGGGGGCTTTATATCGGGCATACGCGCTTCTGCCGGGCTTCTCAGGCGACGCTCAGGCAGCTCTCATCGTCGGCGGCGATGCTCGTGGACATGACCGAGAGCCTCCGCCGTAGCGGCGAGTACGAGAACCAGTACGCGAACCCGTACGACAACCCGTACGCGACCTCCTCCGAGAGCGCCCAGCAGCACGCCTCCGCGCAGGAGAACCCGTACGCCTCCTCTCCCGTCAACCCGGAGTGGCCGCCCCCGCCGGCCCAGCCGCCCACCGCGCTCATGGACCCGGCCCCCGCGCCGAAGAAGCGCGCCCGGCGCCCGTTCGCGCTGCTCGCGGCGGTCGCGATCGTCGCGGCGGCCGTCGGCGGCGGTACCGCCTACGGCATCCAGGAGCTGACCGGCAGCGACACCGTCGTCTCCAGTTCCACCAGCGCCAGCGTGGTCCCGTCCAGCCAGAAGGGCACGGTCTCCGGCGTCGCCAAGGCGGTCAGCCCGAGCATCGTCGAGATCAGCGCCACCTCGAACTCCGGCTCCTCCACCGGCTCCGGCGTGATCATCACCAGTGACGGCGAGATCGTCACCAACAACCACGTGATCTCCGGCGCGACCTCCGTCAAGGTCTCCACCAGCGACGGCAAGGAGTACACGGCCGACGTCGTGGGCACCGACGCCTCCAAGGACCTGGCGCTGATCAAGCTGCAGAACGCCTCCGGTCTGACGGTCGCCACCCTCGGCGACTCCGACGGTGTGCAGGTCGGCGACGAGGTCGTGGCGATCGGCTCCCCCGAGGGCCTGACCGGCACGGTGACCAGCGGCATCGTCTCCGCCCTCGACCGCGACGTGACCGTCTCCACCGACGAGGGCCAGCAGCAACAGCAGCAGGGGCAGGGCGGCGGCAGCGGGCAGTGGCCGTTCGAGTTCGGCGGCCAGGAGTTCAACGGCGACACCGGCTCGTCCACGACGACGTACAAGGCCCTCCAGACCGACGCGTCCCTCAACCCGGGCAACTCCGGCGGCGCGCTGATCGACATGAACGGCAACATCATCGGCATCAACTCGGCGATGTACTCGGCCTCCGGCTCCTCCTCGTCGTCCTCCGACGCGGGCAGCGTGGGCCTCGGCTTCGCGATCCCGATCAACACGGTCAAGGCCGACCTGGACACGCTCCGGGCGGGCGGCGCCGACAGCAACTGAGAGCAGACCGCAACCGAGAGGTGGTCCCGTGATCATCGAGCAGGTCCCGCACACCGTCACCGGCACTGGCACCGGGCCGGCCAGCCTCGCGCTCGCCCTGGAGGTGGCGTCCGCGCTGCACCCGCCGGCGCCCCGGGCCCCCGAGCTGGCACCCCGCGCCGTCCGCGCCCGCCGTGCCCCGGCGGCGGGCCGCCGCACCGCCGTACGCGGCTGACCCGGCCGCCCGGCCCGCCCAGACTGCTTAGGCTGAAGAGGTTCAGCTCCCGTCCCCACCGCACCCGAGGAACCGCGAACGATGAGCCCCGCAGACGGCGACCGTGACACCCAGCGCATCCTGATCGTCGACGACGAGCCGGCGGTCCGCGAAGCCCTCCAGCGCAGCCTCGCCTTCGAGGGGTACGACACCGAGGTCGCCGTGGACGGCGCCGACGCCCTGGAGAAGGCGGCGGCCTACCGCCCCGACCTGCTCGTCCTCGACATCCAGATGCCGCGCATGGACGGCCTGACCGCCGCCCGCCGCATCCGGGGCACCGGCGACACGACCCCGATCCTGATGCTGACCGCCCGCGACACGGTCGGCGACCGGGTCACCGGCCTGGACGCCGGGGCCGACGACTACCTGGTCAAGCCCTTCGAACTGGACGAGCTGTTCGCCCGCGTCCGGGCCCTGCTGCGGCGCAGCTCCTACGCGGCAGCGGCGGCGGCCACCACGGAGAACGAGGACATCCTCGCCTTCGCCGACCTCACCATGGACCTGTCGACGCGCGAGGTGACGCGCGGCGGCCGTCCGGTGGAGCTGACCCGCACCGAGTTCACCCTCCTGGAGATGTTCATGGCGCACCCGCGCCAGGTCCTCACCCGGGAGCAGATCCTGAAGGCGGTCTGGGGCTTCGACTTCGAGCCGTCGTCCAACTCCCTCGACGTGTACGTGATGTACCTGCGCCGCAAGACCGAAGCGGGCGGCGAGCCGCGCCTCGTGCACACCGTGCGGGGCGTCGGGTACGTCCTCCGCCAGGGCGGCGCGGAGTGATCAGGCGCTTCCGCGCCCTGCCGCTGCGCTCACGCCTGGCCCTGCTCGTCGCGGCGGCGGTGGCGTTCGCGGTGGCGGCGGTGTCGGTGACGTGCTGGTTCATCGTGCAGGGGAAGCTGTACGACCAGCTCGACGCCGATCTGAGGAAGGCCACGGTTCTCCGGGACCCCAAGCAGGTCGGGCAGATCCAGGAGGCGCTCGCCACCTGTACGCAGACGCCTCGCGAGGGCGGGTTCGGCAACACCTACTCGCAGGTGGTCACGGCGGACGGCACCACCTGCCTGTTCACCAACTCCCTCGGCGAGATCAAGGTGACCGACGCCGACAAGAAGGTGATGGAGCAGTCCGGGACCGGTGACGGCATCCTGCGCAACGGCACCACCGAGGACGGCAAGGCCGTACGGGTGCTCACCGTGCCGCTGTCGCTGACGGACCGGGTGACGCAGGCCCAGGCCGACGCCGCGCTCATCGCCGCCGTACCCCTGGACGGCACCCAGTCGACCCTGAACGACCTGGCGCTGCTGCTTCTCCTGGTCTCCGGGCTCGGTGTGATCGGCGCGGGGGCCGCGGGTCTGGCCGTCGCCCGCGCCGGCCTGCGCCCCGTCGACAAGCTCACCGAGGCCGTGGAGCACGTGGCCCGCACGGAGGATCTGAACGTCCGCATCCCGGTGGACGAGGACAGCGAGGACGAGATCGCGCGCCTCTCGCACTCCTTCAACTCGATGACGTCGGCCCTCGCCAACTCCCGTGAGCTGCAACAGCAACTGATCGCGGACGCCGGCCACGAACTCCGCACCCCGCTCACCTCCCTCCGCACCAACATCGAACTCCTCACCCGAAGCGAGGAGACGGGCCGCCCGATCCCGGAGGCCGACCGCAAGGCGCTGCTGGCCTCGGTGAAGGCCCAGATGACGGAGTTGGCCGCGCTCATCGGTGACCTTCAGGAACTCTCCCGCCCGGACACCGGCCACCACACGGGCCGTACGCAGATCGTGGCCTGGCAGGAGGTCGTGGAGTCGGCGCTGCGGCGGGCGCGGCTGCGCGGCCCGGAGCTGACGATCACGGCGGACGTGAAGCCGTGGTACGTCCGCGCGGAACCGGCGGCTCTCGAACGGGCGGTGGTCAACATCCTGGACAACGCGGTGAAGTTCAGCCCGGAGGCCGGCACGATCGAGGTCCGTCTGACCGACGGTGTCCTCACCGTCCGCGATCACGGCCCCGGGATCGCCGAGTCCGAGCTTCCGCACGTCTTCGACCGCTTCTGGCGCTCGGAGACGGCCCGCTCCCTGCCGGGCTCGGGCCTCGGCCTGTCGATCGTGGCCCGCACGGTGCAGCAGGCGGGCGGCGAGGTGTCGCTGTCCCCGGCCCCCGACGGCACGGGCACGGTGGCGACGATCAGGCTGCCGGGGGCGCCGGTACCGCCGCCGGAGACACCGGACGAGGGTCAGGTGTAGCCGAGCATCGCCGGGGAGTTGATGTCGACGGCGAGGAAGCCGGGCGGGTAGGCGTCCTCCCGGTCGGTCAGGATGATCGACATGCCTCCGGACTCCAGGTGGGGCGTGGCCACGTACAGGGCGTGACAGACGTCCGCGCCGCCCCAGCCGTCGCGGACCATCCCGCCGACGGCGACGGCCGCCACCTGCCCGAGGGCGTCCACCTGGAGGCCGGGCAGCGCCAGGAGCGCGCTTCCCGCCTTCTCGTCGCTCTCCTCGGCCTTCAGCAGGCAGAGAGCGGGCACGTGCACCCCGTCACCGGGAGTGTGAGCGACCTTGTCCGCCAGGCGGTGCAGGGCTTCGTGCCCGTGAGCCAGCGCGAGGGCGGCCCCGGTGTCGAGAATGATCACGCAGCCCGCTCCGCGCGGGCCCGTGCCTTCTCGGCGGCCATCGCGTACACGTTGGCCAGCACGTTCGGCCCGTTGTCCAGTTCCTCGTCGGTGAGCGTGCCGCCCAGTCGTTCCCGCAGCACCTTGCGCGTCGCCGCGACCCGCTCCGCGATCTGCTCGGCCGTCGGCTGCTCGGCGGCCAACTGCTCGACCAGCTGCCCGAGCGTCATGCCGCGCTCCCGGGCAACCTGCGCGAGGTGGTCACGCGCCTTGCGGGACACCTGAATGGTCGTGTTCTGGGCCATGGTGAAACTATAGCGCCGCTACGTCTGCGCTCGATGGCTACAGCTGGCTGAAGAAGCGCGCCTGACCCCGCCGGTCCCTGCGGCCGGCTCTCGCTGCTCGCGGACGACATCGAGGACGCGCAGATGACGTCGGGCGAGGACGTGCCGGCCGGGGCGCGGGCCGTGCTCGGAGATCCCAAGGCGGGCGGCAACCTCAAGGCCGGTCAGGTGCGACTTGTACATGTCATGTACGCACCCGCACCTGACCGGAAGCAGGAAGCAGCCGATGCGTGAGCCCCACAGCACGTACCGCAGCAGATACCGCAGCAAGTACCGCAAGGCATGCGGGAGGGCCCTGACCGGGCTTCTGCCCCTCGCCCTGGCCGCCGCCGTCCTCTCCTACGGCAGCGGCGCGGAGCGGGCCGAGGCCGCTCCCCTCGCCTGGGCCACCGACACCGCCGACGGGTTCGCCTCCGTCAACTCGCTCGGGCAGAACGGGACGTACGGCGGGCGGGACGGTGCCACCGTCACCGTGCGGACCCAGGCCGACCTGGAGAAGTACGCCACGGCGGCGGAGCCGTACGTCATCGTCGTCGCCGGGGCGATCAGCATGTCCCCCGTCGGCAAGGAGATCAAGGTCGCCTCCGACAAGACCATCGTCGGGTCGGGGACGTCCGGGCAGATCGTCGGCGGCGGGTTCTTCCTCGGCACCGGCGTGCACAACGTCATCATCCGGAACCTGACCGTCAGGGACACCTACCAGGGCGTCTGGAACGACAAGGACCACGACTACGACGGCATCCAGATGGACGGCGCCCACCACGTCTGGATCGACCACAACGACTTCCGGAACATGGCCGACGGGCTGATCGACGTACGGAAGGACTCGACCGCCGTCACCGTCTCCTGGAACGAGCTGAGCAACAACAACAAGGCGTTCGGCATCGGCTGGACCGAGAACGTCGTCACCGACATCACGCTCCACCACAACTGGATCCGCGAGACCGAGCAGCGCAACCCCTCCGCCGACAACTGCGCCCACGCCCACCTCTACAACAACTACCTGGAGGACACGGCGGGCACCACCGTCAACTCCTCCTACGGCAACTACTCGCGCGGCTCCACCGCCATGGTGTTGGAGAACAGCTACTTCCAGGGATTCGAGAACCCCGTCATCAAGGACTCCACCGCCTCGCTGGTACAGAGGGGCAACGTCTTCTCCGGCACCTCCGGGCGGAACGAGTCCGGCGGCACCGCCTTCGATCCGAAGGCGTACTACCCGTACTCGCTCGACGCCGCCGCCAACGTGCCGGCGGTGGTGAAGGCGGGTGCCGGGCCGCGTTCGACCATCGGCACCACGGCCGCTGCCCACGACGCCGCCGCGACCACCCTCACCGTCGCCAAGGACGGCACCGGCCAGTACACGACCGTCCAGGCCGCCGTGAACGCCGTACCCGCCAACAGTTCCGCCCGAACTGTCATCGCCGTGGCGCCGGGTACCTACCGGGAACTGGTCAAGGTGCCGTCCAACAAGCCGCACGTCACCATCCAGGGCACCGGTCCCAGCCGCACGAGCACCGTCATCGTCTACAACAACGCCGCCGGTACGCAGAAACCCGACGGGTCGGGGACGTACGGGACCAGCGGCAGCGCCACCGTCGCCGTCGAGGCCGACGACTTCCAGGCCCGGAACCTGTCGATCACCAACGACTTCGACGAGGGCGCCAACCAGTCCCTCTC
Organism: Streptomyces sp. CRN 30; assembly: GCF_034105845.1. Classification (NCBI taxonomy): domain Bacteria; kingdom Bacillati; phylum Actinomycetota; class Actinomycetes; order Kitasatosporales; family Streptomycetaceae; genus Streptomyces; species Streptomyces sp. CRN 30. The sequence goes on from NZ_JAVRHI010000565.1 coordinate 20,791, forward strand.
CGGACACCAGGCCGTCGCCCTGCGCACCGCCGCCGACAAGGTCTTCCTCGACGGGGTCATCGTCACCGGCGACCAGGACACCCTGCTCCTCGACACCGCCGGCAAGGACAAGCTCGGCCGGGTCTACATGACCAACTCCTACGTCCTCGGCAACGTCGACTTCATCTTCGGCCGCGCCACCGCCGTCGTCGACAAGTCCGTCATCACCCTGCGCAAGCGCTGGGACGGCTCCTCCGCCGGTTACCTCACCGCCCCCAGCACGGCCGCCGACCGCAAGGGCATCCTCATCGCCAACTCCACCGTCAACGGGGACGTCAGCAGCGGCAGTTTCTATCTCGGGCGGCCCTGGCACGCGGGCGGTGACGCCACCCTCGACCCGCAGACCACCGTCCGCAACACCAGCCTCAGCGCCGCGATCAAGTCCACCCCGTGGACCGACATGAGCGGCTTCTCCTGGAAGGACGACCGGTTCGCCGAGTACAGGAACAGCGGGGCGGGCGCCGGTTCCGCGAGCGGTGACCGGCCGTTCCTCACCGACGCTCAGGCCGCGGACCAGGAGGTCGCGGACTGGCTCGGGGACTGGGTGCCCACGGCCTCCTGATCCACGGCGGCCAGCCGTCCCCCCTCCACCACCAGCACCCGGTCCGCGTACGCCGCCAGCGTCATGTCGTGTGTGATCAGCAGCGTCGTACGGCCGGCCGCCAGCCGCCGCAGCGGCTCCACCACCCGGTGGGCCGCGGCGGCGTCGAGGCCGGCCGTCGGTTCGTCCAGGACCAGCACCGGCGACGCGCGGAGCATCGCGCGGGCGATGGTCAGCCGCTTGAGCTGGCCGCCCGAGAGGGCCGCCGTACCGGGGGCGATGTGGGTGTCGTAGCCGTCGGGGAGGGCCGTGATGAAGGAGTGCGCCGCCGCCGACCGGGCCGCCGCCACCACCTCCGCCTCGCTCGCGTCCGGGCGGCCCGCCGCGATGTTCTCCCGGATCGTGCCGTCGATGATCAGGGTCTCCTGCGGGAGCAGCGTGACCCGCGTGCGCAGGAACTCCAGCGGTACGTCCGTCAGCTCCACGCCGTCCAGGCGGACCGTGCCCGCCGTCGGGTCGTAGAAGCGGGTGAGGAGCTTGGCCAGCGTCGACTTGCCGGCGCCGCTCGGGCCGGTGACGAGGACGAGTTCGCCGGGGGCGACCGTGAGGGAGAGATCCCTGAGCGAGGGGCGGTCCGCCTCCGGGTAGCGGAAGGTCACGGCGTCGAAGTCGACCCGCCCCCGCACCGGCCAGGGCGCGACCGGGTCGGCCGGGTCGGTCACCGCCGGGCGGGCGTCGAGGAGTTCACCGAGACGGCGGGCGCCCGCGGTCGCCGCGGTGAGGGTCAGGCCGAGCTGGCCGAGGTTGCGGACCGGCGGGTACAGGTAGCCGACGAACGCCGCGAAGGCGAGGAGCTGCCCGAGGGTCAGGCGCCCGGCGGAGATCTCCCACACGCCCAGGCCGATCACCGCCAGCACGCACACCGTCTCGACGACCTCGACGAACTGCTCGTACAGCTCGCTCAGCCGCGCCCCGCGGACCGAGGCCCGCATCCAGGCGCAGGCCTCCCGGTCGAGACGCCTCTCCTCCGCCTCGCGCCGGTTGTACGCCTGGGTCAGCACGATCGCGCCGAGGGACTCCTCGACCACGGAGGTGATCGCGCCGTCGGCGGTCCGCTCGTCCGTGGACGCCTGCGCCACACGGCCGGAGAAGCGGCGGGCGGCGAGGAGGAAGAGGGGGGCGAGGACGAAGGTGACCAGGGCCAGGTCCCAGCGGAGGTAGAGCGCGGCGGCGGCGTAGAAGAGCGCCGAGAAGGCCGCCGAGACCGTTCCGACCACGCCCGAGACGACCATCTGCTCGATCGCCTCGACGTCCCCGGTGAGGCGTTCCACCAGGTCACCGCGGCGGTGGCGCTGGAAGAAGTGCGGGGGGAGGGTCTGGACGTGCCGGAAGACGCCGGCCCGCAGCCGCAGCACGAATCTCTCGGCGGTCCAGGTGGCGAGCGAGTTGCCGAGGTAGCCGACGACCGCGCCGAGCACGGCGACGCCCAGCCAGGCGCCGGCCGGTCCCCAGAACGCGGCGAGCGAACCCGACTTCAGGGCGTGGTCGGTCAGCTCCGCGAAGAGCAGGATGGACGCGGTCTCCGCGAGCGCGGCGACCACGACGCACGCCACGATCATCGCCAGCCAGCCGCGGTCGCCGCGGGTCAGCGGCCAGAACCGGCGGAACGCCGCGCGGACGTCTTTCATCGGCAACTCCCTGCTGAGCCTGGTGTGGACGCACCGAGGCGGAGCCCCCCGGACGACTCCGGTGGACTCCGCCTCGTGTGTGGTGTCAGCCCTTGTGCTGCGAGACCGGGCGGCGCTTGGCGGCGGCCTTCTTCGGCGCGGGCTTGTGCGCGGCCTTCTTCGCCGGGGCGGCGGCCTTGCGGGCGTTGTTCTTCTTGACCGGGGCGACCTTGTGGAAGCTCATGTCGTTTCCCTTCGTTCGTTTGCTTTGGTGTCGTTCGCTGCCGACACCGAAAACATTACGGGAAGCGTGGAGAACAACGAACCAATTCCGCTTAGACCTCGATTAATTGGGACTGAGACCAAAATTCAGACAGCAGGGGAACTAAAGCGAACTGACACAGAATTTACGGCAGCAAAATCGACTACCGTACGACCGTGATCCGGTCCGCCGCCGGCGGCGCGAGCGGCGCGGACGCCGACGAGTTCGCCGTCAGGTACTGCTCAAGGGCGGTCAGGTCGTCGGCGCCGACGACGTCGTTCACGCCCTCGCCGAGGGTCGTGAAGCCGTCGCCGCCGCCCGCGAGGAAGCTGTTGGTCGCGACGCGGTAGGTGGCCGCCGGGTCGATCGTGGCACCGTTCAGCCGGATCGAGTCAGTCACGACCCGGTCCGCACCCGACTCCGTCAGATCCAGCGTGTACGTCAGCCCGTCCGAGACCTGGAGGATCTTCGGCGCCGCCTCGTTGGAGCCGCTCACCTGCTCCTTCAGCACCTGCACGAGCTGCTCGCCGGTGAAGTCCTGGAGGTTGACCGTGTTGGCGAAGGGCTGGACCGTGAAGCCCTCCGCGTACGTCACCACCCCGTCGCCCTCGGCCCCGCTCGCCGCGTAGGTCAGGGGCGCGCGGATGCCGCCGGGGTTCATCAGCGCGAGGTCGGTCTCCGCGTCCAGCTCACGGCCGTAGGCGAGCTGCGCGTCGGCGATCAGGTCGCCCATCGGGGACTCGGTGCCGGTGGAGACGATGTCACCGGAGATGTGGCCGATGGCACGGTTGCCGATGGGAGCGGCGAGCGTGTTCCACCTGCCGATCAGCGCGGTCATGTCGGGCGCCTTGGTGACGTCCCGGGTGACCACGTGGTTCGCCGACTTCACCGCCGTACGGGCGATGTCGCCGGTACGACGGTCGTAGGTCAGGGTCGTGTCCGTGTACAGGCGGCCGAACGACGCCGCCGAGGTGACCGTGCGGGGGTTGCCCGCCGGGTCGTCGATCGTGCAGGCGTACGCGTTGTGGGTGTGGCCGGTGACCAGCGCGTCCACCTGCGGCGTGACGTTCTTCGCGATGTCGACGATCGGCCCGGAGATGCCGTCGCCCGCGCCCGGCGCGTCACAGTCGTAGTTGTACGAGGACGAGGCCGGGTAACCGCCCTCGTGCACCAGCGCGACGATCGACTTCACGCCCTGCTTCCGCAGCACCTCGGCGTACTTGTCGATGGTCTCGACCTCGTCCTTGAAGGCGAGGCCCTTCACGCCCTCCTCGGAGACGATGTCCGGGGTGCCCTCCAGGGTCACGCCGATGAAACCGATCTTGACGTCCTTCTTCTTCCACACCCAGTACGGCGCCAGCACCGGCTTGCCGGTCTTCTCGTCCAGGACGTTGGCGGCGAGGTAGGGGAAGTCGGCGCCCTTGAACCTCTTGTCCGTGTAGCAGCCGTCGGTGGGGTGGCAGCCGCCGTTCTGGAGGCGGGCCAGCTCGGTGGCGCCCTCGTCGAACTCGTGGTTGCCGACGCTGGTGACGTCGAGGTCGAGTTTGTTCAGCGCCTCGATCGTCGGCTCGTCGTGGAAGAGCCCGGAGATCAGCGGGGACGCGCCGACCATGTCGCCGCCGGCCGCGGTGACGGAGTACGCGTTGCCCTTGCGGGCCTGGCGCAGATGGGTGGCGAGGTACTCGATGCCGCCCGCGTCGACGGTCTTCGTCGTGCCGTCCGCCTGCTCCTCGGTCACCCGGCCGCTGGAGCCCGTGGGCGGCTCCAGATTGCCGTGCAGGTCGTTGAAGGAGAGCAGCTGGACGTCCTGGTACCGGTTCTGCTGCTCACCGGGGTTGTGGTGTCCCTTCCCGGCCTCGCCCGCGCTGGCCGGCATCGTGGCCGCGGCCAGCGCGCCCACGGTGACGGCTCCGGCGGCCACGGCGAGCAGCCGGGTCGTACGGCGTCTGCGGCGCGGATCGTGCGGCGGGTGTGCGGTGGCTGGCATGTGCCCCCCTGTGGTGGGTCGTTACAAGTGGGGCGCAGCCTAGGGTCAACGCGCGTAGCGCGACAGAGGTTCACGGTTACATCTGGGTGTACGAGGTGCCGCTCCCCGGCCGCCTCGCCCCTTTACCCTCGTACGCATGACCAGCGACGACACCGCGCGGCCCGGCCGCCCCCGCTCGATCGAGACGTACGACGCCCTCACCCCCGAGCAGACCGACGCCGTCCTCGGCCTGCTCGACGAGGCCGCCCGGACCGACGGACAGCAGGCCGTGTCCGAACAGGGCCGGCTCCATCTGCGCGGCGACGCCCGCGACGGCGTCTCCCATCTGCTGCTCACGGTCGACGGTGAACTGCTCGGCTACGCCCAGCTGGAGGGCACCGACCCGGTCGAGCCGCCGGCCGCCGAACTGGTCGTCCACCCCTCCCACCGCGGCCGGGGCCACGGCCGGGCGCTGGCGTCGGCGCTGCTCAGCGCCTCCGGCAAGCGGCTGAGGGCGTGGGCCCACGGCGGTCACGCCGCCGCACGGCACCTCGCGCAGGTCCTCGGCCTGACTCTCTTCCGCGAACTGCGGCAGATGCGGCGCCCGCTGACCGATCTCGACCTGCCGGAGCCGGCGCTGCCCAAGGGCGTGACCGTACGTCCCTTCGTGCCCGGTCAGGACGATACGGCGTGGCTCACCGTGAACGCAGCGGCCTTCGCCCACCACCCCGAGCAGGGGTCACTGACCCAGCGCGACCTGGACGACCGCAAGGCCGAGCCGTGGTTCGACCCGGCCGGGTTCTTCCTGGCGGAGCGGGAGGGGGAGGTCGTCGGCTTCCACTGGACGAAGGTGCACGGCGCCGAGCGGCTCGGCGAGGTCTACGTCGTGGGGGTGAGCCCCACCGCGCAGGGCGGGGGCCTCGGGAAGGCCCTCACGGCGGTGGGGCTGCGGCACCTCGCGGCGGAGGGACTGCCCACGGCGATGCTCTATGTCGACGCCGACAACGAGGCGGCGGTCGCCGTCTACGAGCGGCTGGGGTTCGTCACGTACGAGACGGACCTGATGTACCGGACGGAGACGTGACGGGTTGCGCGAACGCGGTCGGCCGCGGGTGTGCGGTGGCCGGTCGCGCGGTTCCCCGCGCCCCTGGCGGGGCGCTCACCTAGCGGCGCCGGATACGTGAGGTCTCCCTCGCGCACCATGCCCAGCCCGCCGCCGCCGTCGCCAGTACCACCGCCCAGCGGTCGTGGGACGTGGGCCAGCGGGGGTCGGTGGGCTGGACGAACAGGTCCCAGTCGTGCGGGAGGAGCAGGGGGGCCGCCACGGCCGCCAGCAGCAGCCCGGTCGCCACGCCCCGGCCCGGGGTGGTGTGGTGCGTCGTCCGCAGCACGGCCGCCGCACCGGCGACCGCCAGCAGGGCGACCGCCCCTGCCTCCAGAGTGACGTCGGCGGCCGGCGGACGCACGTCCGCCGGTACGACGAGCAGCACCGCCGTCCACCACAGCACCACGAGCGGGGCGACGGTCACCGCGCGCAGCACCTGCCGCAGCGGGCGCGGCACCGGCACGGCGGCCGTCGTGTGCCGGGCCGGGTCGTCCAGGAGGAACGCCAGGCCCAGCCCGCCGGCCAGCGCCGCGCCCCGCAGCCCCAGCAGCACCGCCCCGGCGGCGGGCTCCCGGTCGGCCCACCCGGGCAGCCCGGCGAGCAGCAGTCCCGTACCGCCGGCCGCGGCCAGCGCCCGCCACGGCACCGTCCGTGCCACCGGCCGCGCCAGCGTCCGTACGTCCCTCAGCCCTCGCACTCGTCCGCCTCCACCGGTCCCGGGATCTCCAGCAGTTCGGCGGCGCGTGCCGTCGTCACCCCTGGTGTGGTCAGTTCGTCCCAGTGCGCGCGCACCTTCTCCGCGACGCCGTCCCGGTCGTCCTTCTCCAGCAGCCGGCGTACGACCTCGGTGTGGGCTCCCGCCATCTCCATCGGCTCGGTCGGCGACAGGACGACCGCCGCGCCCTCGACGCTGTCGTCGAGACGGACCCGGCTCAGGGCGCTCACCGGATCGTCCTGCCAGGCCAGGGCGAGCCACATGACGGTCACCATCCGCCCGTCGCAGACCGCGCTGCCCTCCTCCTCACTGCCGGCGACCAGCACGGAGGCCACGGCCGCGGAGAACTCCGGCACCCGGTTGCCGCCCCAGTCGGTGCCGACGGTCACCTGGTTGCGGCGGGTCACCGGATCGATCGCGGTGTCACTGTCCAAGCCGTAGGTGAGGTCGATCCGCTGCCGCACGAGGAGCGGCCGGCTGTGCGCGGAGCCGCCGGCGAGCGACCGGACCTCGTCGACCACCTCGGCCCAGTCCTCGGTCCGCGGTAGCCACTCGTCGAAGGCGCAGTACCGCGAGCCGTTCCGCTCCACGCACCGCTGCTCCGTCTCCGGGGTGAGCGAGACCCGCTTCCGGGCGGCGATCAGCTCCGCGGACTCGCCCCCGGTCTGGCCGTACGCCCCGGTCAGGCCCATCGCCAGGGTCACGGCGACCCCGGCCTTGACGGCCGCGCTCCGGCCCCCCGAGACCAGTACGGCCAGGAACGCCAGGAAGAGGGCGAGGCCCGTCAGGTACAGGGCGTGCCAGGCGGCCGGGCGTCCCAGCAGGTCGGAGGGGAGGGACTGGTAGGTGGCCCCGGGCACGACCGGGCTCAGCCAGGTCGCGTCCTCGCCGCCCGTCGGGAACGGGCCGGCCACGAAGGTGAGCAGGTAGAGGGCGCCCGCCAACGGCCCCGCCCAGACCGAGCGGACCAGCCGGGCCAGCAGGACGCCGGCCGCTCCGAGCAGCAGCACGGTCAGCGGCCCCACGGCCAGCTCCGCCGGTGAACCGCTGCCGATCGCCCCCGGCTTGAGCGCCTCCCACGTGAACTGCCAGGCCACGAAGAGCACGGTGAGCAGGACGACGGGGACGAGGGACAGCAGGTGCGCCGCCGTGCGCCGCCCGGCGGACACGACCAAGGCCCCGAACCACGCCTCGGTGCCGTACCGACGGGACCGCAGCGCGGCGGCATTGGCGCCGAGCAGCACGGCGAACCCGATGAGCAGCGGCCCGTTCTGGGTGGCGCGGTCGGCGTTCTGGAGCGCCGGGAACCCGTCCCAGGAATCCGGTGTCCGCCACACGACCAGAGCGGCGTACAGGACGAAGCAGACGAGCACGACCTTGCTCAGCAGCAGTCGCCGCGCCTCGAACCGGGCCAGCGCGAACACGGCCCGCGCGCCGCCGGTCTCCGCCTCCCGCACGGCCGCCGGGGTCTCCTCGATCACCGCGCTCATGCCGCCGCCACCTCCGCGCCCGCACCGTCGAGGACGAGCAGATAGCCGTCCTCCAGGGTGGGTTCGAGCAGTTCGGCCCCGTCGGGCGGATCACCGACGTTGCGGAACTCCCCGGTCCCCGTCCGCCACCCGGCCATCGCGCCCTCGTCCCGCCGCTCGCTGCTCCACACCCGTCCGTTCGCCCGCGCGGTCAGCTCGGCCGGGGTCCCGTCGAACCGGATGCGCCCCTCGGCCATGACCAGCACCCGCCGGCACAGCATCGCCACGTCCTCCGTCTGGTGGGTGGAGAGCAGCACGGTGCGCCCCTGTCCGGCCTCGGCGATCAGCTCCCGGAACCGCATCCGCTGCTCGGGGTCGAGCCCGACGGTCGGCTCGTCCAGGACGAGGAACCCGGGGTCGCCGACGAGCGCGGCGGCCAGCGCGACACGCTGCCGCATCCCCCCGGACAGCTTCTTGATCCGCCGCCCGCGCACCTCGCCGAGCCCTACGTCGTCGAGGACGCGCCGCACCTCCCGGTGCCGTTCGCCCCGGTCGGTCAGCTCCTTGAGGATCGCGACGTAGTCGACGAAGGCGAAGGCGGTGAAGTCCGGGTGGAAGCCGGGCGTCTGCGGCAGGTACCCGAGCCGCCGCCGCACCTCCTGCCGGCCGCGCGTGGTCCCCGGATCGTGCCCGAGGACGGTGCAGGTCCCACCGTCGGCGGGCACGGCCGTGGCGAGCACCCGCAGCAGCGTGGTCTTGCCCGCCCCGTTCGGCCCGATCAGCCCGGTGACCCCGGGGGACAGCCGCAGCCCGACGTCGTCGAGGGCCCGGGTCCGCCCGTAGCTGAGCGACAGCCCGGAGGCGGAAACAGTGATGGACACGGAGTTCTCCCCTGTCGATGTCAAGAAAAAGGTTCGTCGGCGGACGCGGGCGTCAGGCCCCGGGCCGCCGCGCACGGTCGAAGCGGTCCCGGGCGCCCCACAGCAGCAGGCCGGCCGCCACGGCCACGCCCCCGCACACGCCCTGCCCGGCCGCCGTGAACGGAGCGAGCGGCCCGGCGGCGGACTCCCGCGCCGCCTCCGCCACGACCAGCACCGCGATCCAGCCCCCGCCGACCACGGAGGGCGCCGCCACCGGCCCCAGCCGCGGCGTCAGCGCCAGCCCGCCCGCGGTCAGGGCGAGCGCGGGCAGCAGCCAGGCCAGCGCCCGCAGCCCGTACCCGGGCAGCGCCAGCGTGGCGAGCCCGTTCAGCCCGATCCCGACGCCCAGCACGGCGACCGTACGGATCATCAGCAGCCGGAACCCGTGCATCGGCGCCACGACGGCCATCTCGTACGCGGGATCGAGCGCGGGCCCGTACGAGAGGGCCACCCCGGCCAGCGGCAGCAGCGGAGCGAGAGCCAGGAAGAGCGTCGGCGACTCCCCCGCCGACCTCAGCCCGGCGACTACGGACATCACCAGCACCACGGCCACGGCCCCCACCCAGGAGCGCCGCAGCACGGGCGTGGCCGCCAGCAGCCGCGCGGTGTGATCGGCGACGCCCACCCGCACCAGGAGCCGCTCCCACACCCCCGCCCGGGGCGCGTCCAGCTCGGCGTCGAGCCGCTCCCACCCGGCGTCCAGCGCGGCCCGGTCGGCGATCTCCGCCAGCACGCCCCGACACCGCGCGCAAGCGGCCGTGTGCGCGTCGGCGGACCACACGGCGGGCGCCACGAGCACCCCCGCCGCGTAGTCGCGCAGCTGCTCCTTAGACAGATGCCACCCGTCAGCAGTGCTGTGGCTCATGCCAGGGCCTCCCGCAGTTGTCTCCGGGCCCGCATGGCCCGCGTCTTGACCGTCCCCGGCGGTATCCCGAGCAGCACGGCGGCCTCGCGGGTGGTCAGCCCATCCACGACCGTCGCCTGGAGCACCGCGCGCAGCTCCGGGGAGAGCCGCACCAGCGCCCCGGCGAGATCCCCGTGCTCGACGCCGGCGAGCACCCGCTCCTCCGCCGACGCCTCCTCCCGGTGCCGCAGCCGCGCCAGCGCCTGCCGCATCCGCCCCCGCGCGCCGTCGCCCCGCAGTACGTCGATCAGCCGCCGCGACCCGATCCGCCACAGCCACCCGGCGACGTCGCCGTCCTCCCGGTACCGCGCGCTGCCGCGCCACACCGCGAGGAAGGTCTCCTGCACCACGTCGTCGACGACGCCCGGATCGGCGCACCGCCCCCGCAGCCGGGCCGTCAGCCACGGCGCGTACCGCCGGTACAGCTCCTCGAAGGCGTGCCGGTCACCGTCGCGGGCGACGGCCCGCAGCAGCTCCCCGTCGCTTCTCGTTCCGCTCACACCCCCTCATCGCACGACCCCCGCCGACCGGTTCACGCCCCGCCGACCGGTTCACACCCCGGGGACCGGTTCACGCCCCAGGGACCGCTTCACACGGTGGCAGCCCGGTTTTCCCCGGCGCACGCGCGGGCGCACTTACGCACGCCCGAGCGCTCGGGCCACGGTCCTCTCCAAGCCGCCCCCCGCTATCCCGCACGTCATGTCCCCGTAACCGTCGATTCAGACGAGCTTGCGACGCTCACCGAATGAAGCCCGCCGTGCCAGAGCCTTCGCGACCCCCGGAGGGATACGCGCTCCCGCCCGTCCTCTCCGACGCGCCCCTCCGGCACGTCGCGCGGAAGAATGGGTCCATGAGCCAGCCCAGCAGTCAGGCAGAGGTCCAGCACACGCAGCCCTCCGTGGGCTCCATCGCCGCACACCGCCCGCACACCATCGCCGCCGCGGTCTCCGACCTGGAGCCCGACCTCGACTCCGACCTCGACGAGTACGAGGACCTACAGGACACCGCCCAGAGCGGTGACGGAACCGGCACGGGCCCACGCTCCCTGCTCCCCCAGGGCCGCTTCCTCGACCGCGAACGCAGCTGGCTCGCGTTCAACGAACGCGTCCTCGAACTCGCCGAGGACCCGAACACCCCCCTCCTGGAGCGGGCCAACTTCCTCGCGATCTTCGCCAGCAACCTGGACGAGTTCTTCATGGTCCGCGTGGCGGGTCTGAAGCGCCGCATCACCACCGGCGTCGCCACCCGCTCCGCCTCCGGCCTCCAGCCCCGCGAGGTCCTGGAGATGATCTGGGCGCGCTCGCGCGAGCTCATGGCCCGGCACGCCGCCTGCTTCCACGAGGACGTCGCCCCGGCCCTCGCCGACGAGGGCATCCACCTGGTCCGCTGGGCGGAGCTGACCGAGAAGGAACAGGCCCGCCTGTTCACCCTCTTCCGCCACCAGATCTTCCCGGTCCTGACCCCCCTCGCGGTCGACCCGGCCCACCCCTTCCCCTACATCTCGGGCCTCTCCCTGAACCTCGCGGTCGTCGTCCGCAACCCGGTCACCGGCCACCGCCACTTCGCCCGCGTGAAGGTCCCCCCGCTGCTCTCCCGCTTCCTGGAGGCGTCCCCCGGCCGCTACGTCCCCATCGAGGACGTCATCGCCGCCCACCTGGAAGAGCTGTTCCCGGGCATGGAGGTGCTGGAGAGCCACGCCTTCCGCGTCACCCGCAACGAGGACCTCGAAGTGGAGGAGGACGACGCGGAGAACCTCCTCAAGGCCCTCGAGAAAGAACTGATGCGCCGCCGCTTCGGCCCCCCGGTCCGCCTGGAGGTCGAGGAGTCCATCGACCGCGAGGTACTGGACCTCCTCGTCCGCGAACTCAAGATCACGGAAGCGGAGGTCTACCCCCTCCCCGGGCCCCTGGACCTCACCGGCCTCTTCCGCATCCACAGCCTGGACCGGCCGGAGCTGAAGTACCCGAAGTTCGTCGCCGGCACCCACCGCGACCTCGCCGAGGTCGAGTCCGCGTCCGCCCCCGACATCTTCGCCGCCCTGCGCAACCGCGACGTCCTCCTCCACCACCCGTACGACTCCTTCTCCACCTCCGTGCAGGCGTTCCTGGAGCAGGCCGCGGAGGACCCGGACGTCCTGGCGATCAAGCAGACGCTGTACCGCACCTCGGGCGACTCCCCCATAGTCAACGCGCTCATCGACGCGGCCGAGGCCGGCAAGCAGGTCCTCGTCCTGGTCGAGATCAAGGCCCGCTTCGACGAGCACGCCAACATCAAGTGGGCCCGCAAACTCGAAGAGGCGGGCTGCCACGTCGTCTACGGCCTGGTGGGCCTCAAGACCCACTGCAAGCTCTCCCTCGTGGTGCGCCAGGAGGGCGAGACCCTGCGCCGCTACAGCCACGTCGGCACCGGCAACTACCACCCGAAGACGGCCCGGCTCTACGAGGACCTCGGCCTGCTCACCGCGGACCCGCAGGTCGGCGCGGACCTGTCCGACCTGTTCAACCGGCTCTCCGGGTACTCCCGCCGGGAGACGTACCGGCGGCTCCTCGTCGCACCCAAGTCGCTCCGCGACGGCCTGGTCTCCCGTATCCACAAGGAGATCCAGCACCACCGCGCCGGCCGCCCCGCCTCGATCCGCATCAAGGTCAACTCGATGGTCGACGAGGCGGTCGTCGACGCGTGCTACCGGGCCTCGCAGGCCGGCGTCCCGGTCGACGTGTGGGTGCGCGGCATCTGCGCGCTGCGCCCCGGCGTGGACGGCCTGTCGGAGAACATCCGGGTCCGCTCGGTCCTCGGCCGCTTCCTGGAGCACTCCCGGATCTTCGCCTTCGGAGGCGGCGGCGAGTCCGAGATCTGGTTCGGCAGCGCCGACATGATGCACCGCAACCTCGACCGCCGCATCGAGGCCCTGGTCCGGGTCACCGACCCGGCCCACCGGGCGTCCCTGAACCGCCTGCTGGAGACGGGCATGTCGGACACGACCGCCTCCTGGCACCTGGGCCCGGACGGCGAGTGGACCCGGCACGCGACCGACGCGGACGGTCACCCCCTGCGCAACGTCCAGGAGATGCTCATAGACGCCCGGAGGCGCCGGCGTGGCACAGCGACACCTTGACCCGACGCACAGCCCGGCCCCACCGGGCCCACCACCCCCACGGGACCGCCTTACGACCACCCCCGCCCCCCACCCGGCGATGCGCACCCCGACGCCGGACACCCCCATGAGCGCGGACATCCCCGTAGCCGCGGACAGTCCAGTAGCCGCGGCCACCCCCGTGACCGCGGACGCCCTCGCCGCCTATCTCCGCGCCCAGGCCACGGAGTTCCTCCGGGCCCTGCGCCAGCACGGTGAGAACGGCGCGGCGCACGGCACCGACGGCTCCGTGGACGCGGCCCGCGCCCTGCGCCGCGCGGCCCGCCGCGTCAGCGGCAGCCTGCACACCTTCCAGTCGCTGCTCGACGTCGACTGGGCGGAGGCGATCCGCCCGGAGCTGGCCTGGGTGTCGGGCACGCTGGCGCTTGAGCACGCCTACGCGTCCCGCCTCGAACGCCTGCTGCAAGCACTGCACCGGCTGTCGGGCTCGTCGGCGCCGCCCCTGGCGCCGGCGGACACCGGCGGCACGGCGGCGGACCCCACGCCCCCGGCGCGGAGCGTGCCGGCGCAGGCGGCCCGCCCCGAACGAGGCGCCCTCACCGTCGGCGCGGCCAAGGCGGGCGCCCTGCTGGACCGCCAGCTGACCCTGGCCCGCACTCGGGCGCACTCCACGGCCCTGCAAGCCCTCGGCAGCAGCCGCTTCCACGCGGTCGCCGACAAGGTCGCGGTGCTGGCCAGCGACGTCCCGCTGACCGGCGGCGCGGCCACCGCGGACCTCCGCCCGCTGGCGACGGCGGCCGAGGGCCGGCTGACCGACGCGGTGGCGGCCCTGCCGCTGATCACCGCGGGCAGCCCGTACAACGCGGAGGCGCTGGTCCACGGCCTGTCCCCGGACCCGGCGCCGCACCCGCAGGACACGCCGTGGCACCAGGTCCGGCTGCTGCTGCGCCTGCACCGCTACGCCCGTGAGGTCGTCGCCCGCGGCGACGCCCCTGTCGGTGTCCGGCTGCTCGCCGCGGGCGAGTCCCTGGACCGGCACCGCGACGCCTCGGAGGCCGCGGCCGCCGCGGCCCAGGCGGCCCGCACGCCGCGGATCGCCCCGGCGACGGCGTACGCGCTGGGCGTGCTCCACGCCGACCAGCGGCATGAGGTGGAGGCGGCGAGGTACGCGTTCCAGCACTGCTGGCGCAAGGAGACGGCGGGCACGCCGTAGCGGGCCGCCCCACCGGGGCGAGGCGAGGAGACGAAGTGAGCACCTCCGGAGAAGGAGCGAGCGCCTCCGACGACACCACGGTCCTGGCAGCCGGCTGCGTCCTGTGGCGCCGCTCCCCGGCGACCGGCGGGCCGGAGATATGCCTCGTCCACCGGCCGAAGTACGACGACTGGTCCCACCCCAAGGGCAAGCTGAAGCGCGGCGAGGACGCGCTGACCGGTGCGCTGCGCGAGGTCGCCGAGGAGACCGGGCACGCCGCGGCGCCCGGGGTGGAGCTGCCCACCGACCACTACCTGGCGAACGGCCGGCCCAAGCAGGTGCGCTACTGGGCCGCCGAGGCCGTCTCCGGTGCCTTCGCCCCGAACGACGAGGTCGACCGCGTCGTCTGGCTGTCGCCGGACGCCGCCCGGACCCGCCTCACTCGACCGAGGGACGCCGACCTGATCGACGCCCTGCTGGCCACGGAGCCCCTGGCATAGTCGGGACGGCCGCCGGAATCACCCCGTGTCCTCGACGTAAGCGTTCCGTGACCTCACCGCACCGTCCCCAGGGGTTCACCCCTCGTTCATGTACGGCCATCGGCGGCTTCACCTGATCTGCCTAATTTCGGCCTTACCCGATACGGGTCGCCCTTCGAAAAGCCATCCGAAGGCGTCCGTGCCGCTCCGTCTTCAACGCTCAGCCCTCGCACGCCGCCGGATTTCAGGACGGCGGCTCCTGGAAGGAACTCCCTCAAGTGAAGCTTCAGCGCAAGAACCGGCGGGCCCTCGCTCTCGGTGCTCTCGCCGTCTCCGGCGCCCTGGCCCTCACGGCGTGCGGCTCCGACGACACCGGCAGCGAGAACGCCGGCAGCGACTCCTCGGCCTCCGCCACCTCGTCGATCGAGTGCGACGACGCCTCGGGCCAGCTCCAGGCGTCCGGCTCCTCCGCCCAGAAGAACGCGATCGACGCCTGGGTGAAGCAGTTCGCCGCGGCGTGCAAGGGCGTCCAGATCAACTACAACCCGACGGGTTCGGGCGCCGGCATCACCGCGTTCACCCAGGGCCAGACCGCGTTCGCCGGTTCGGACTCCGCGCTGAAGCCGGAGGAGATCACCGCCTCCAAGAAGGTCTGCAGCAGCGGCCAGGGCATCGACCTGCCGATGGTCGGCGGCCCGATCGCCGTGGGCTTCAACGTCCCCGGTGTCGACTCCCTCGTGCTGGACGCGGCGACCCTCGCCCAGATCTTCGACAGCAAGATCACCAACTGGAACGACGAGGCGATCGCCAAGCTCAACCCCGACGCCAAGCTTCCCGACCTGAAGATCCAGGCGTTCCACCGCTCGGACGAGTCCGGCACGACGGACAACTTCACCAAGTACCTCAAGGCCGCCGCGCCCGACGACTGGTCCTACGAGCCCGGCAAGTCCTGGGAGGCCAAGGGCGGCCAGTCCGCCTCCGGCTCCTCCGGCCTCGCCCAGCAGGTGACGCAGACCTCCGGCGCCATCTCCTACTTCGAGCTGTCCTACGCCAAGGGCGGCATCAAGACCGTCGACATCAAGACCGAGGCCGCCGAGCCGGTCAAGGCCACCGTCGAGAACGCCACCGCGGCCATCGGCGCCGCGAAGGTCGTCGGCACCGGCAAGGACATGGCGCTGGAGCTGGACTACACCCCCTCCGCCGACGGCGCGTACCCGATCACCCTGGTGACGTACGAGATCGTCTGCGACAAGGGCAACAAGGCCGAGTCGCTGCCCGCCACCAAGGCGTTCCTCAACTACATCGCCTCCGAGGACGGTCAGGGCCTGCTGGCCGACGCCGGCTACGCCCCGATGCCCGACGAGATCATCACCAAGGTCCGCGAGACCATCTCGGGCCTGAGCTGACCCGAGTGCGGTCCGGGCCCCCGCAGTACGGGGTCCGGGCCGCACCGTCCGGTGCACCGCCGCCAGGAGCCGCCCGACAGACGGCCGGCTCCGCAGACCGGAGAACCCGATGGACATATCTACGCAGAACACCACCTCACCCCCCTCCTCCCAGCCCCAGCCGACCGGCACCGAGGCCAAGCAGGCCGCCCGCGGTGCCAACCGCCCCGGTGACCGTGTCTTCCTCGGTCTCTCGCGCGGCTCGGGCATCTTCGTCCTGGTCCTCATGGCCGCCATCGCGGCGTTCCTGACCTATCGGGCCGCCATCGCGATCAGCAAGGACGAAGCCAACTTCTTCACCACCTTCGAGTGGAACCCCACCGCCGTACCACCGCAGTTCGGCATCGCGGTCCTGGCCTTCGGCACCATCGTGTCGTCCCTCATCGCCATGGCCATCGCCGTCCCGGTCGCGGTGGGCATCGCGCTGTTCATCACCCACTACGCCCCGCGCAAGCTCGGCGGCACGATCGCCTACGTGATCGACCTCCTCGCCGCCGTGCCGTCCATCGTCTACGGCCTGTGGGGCGCCCTCGTCCTCGTACCGCACCTGAACGGCCTCTACGGCTGGCTCGACGACTACCTCGGCTGGACCGGCATCCTGGAGTGGAACGGCGGCGCGCCGCGCTCGCTGCTCACCGTCGGCATCCTGCTGGCCATCATGATCCTGCCGATCATCACCAACGTGAGCCGTGAAGTCTTCCGGCAGGTCCCGCGCATGCACGAGGAGGCCGCCCTGGCCCTCGGCGCCACGCGCTGGGAGGTCATCCGCATGTCGGTGCTGCCCTTCGCCCGCTCCGGCGTCATCTCGGCCTCGATGCTCGGTCTCGGCCGCGCCCTCGGCGAGACGATGGCCGTGGCCATGGTGCTCTCGCCGACCTTCGACATCACCGCCAGCCTGCTCGACCCGGGCGGCGGCACCTTCGCGCAGAACATCGCCAGCAAGTTCAACGAGGCGACCGAGATGGGCCGCGACGCGCTGATCGCCTCCGGTCTCGTCCTCTTCGTCATCACGCTGCTGGTCAACGGCGGGGCCCGCATGATCATCGCCCGCCGCAAGGAGTACTCGGGGGCCAACGCATGAGCAACGCGACTCTCACCGACAAGCGCCCGCCCAGCTCCCTGCGCGGCGCGACCCTGCCCAAGTGGTTCGCCTGGGCGGTCGCCGCGGGCGCGATCGTCCTCGGCCTCGGCATCAGCACCGCCGCCGGCCTGGACAGCTCCATCCAGTGGGCGCTGATCGCCGCGCTGCTCTTCGTCGCCGGGACCTACGGCATCTCCGCCAAGGTCGAGGGCGGCCGCCAGGCCAAGGACCGGGTCGCGACCAGCCTCGTCTGGGTCGCCTTCCTCCTGGCGGTCATCCCGCTCGCCTCCCTGGTGTGGACGACCGTCAAGCGGGGCATCGAGGTCCTCGACGGCTACTTCCTCACCCACTCGATGGGCGTCGTCGGCGACGCCGAGCCCGGCGGCGGCATCTACCACGCCATCCTCGGCACGCTGGAGCAGGTCGGCCTGGCCGCCCTGATCTCCGTGCCGATCGGTGTGCTGACCGCGATCTACCTGGTCGAGTACGGCCGCGGCCGGCTGGCCCGCTCCGTCACCTTCTTCGTCGACGTCATGACGGGCATCCCGTCGATCGTCGCCGGCCTGTTCGTCCTCAGCCTGTGGGTGCTGATCCTGGGCATGGGCCCCTCCGGGTTCGCCGGCTCGATGGCCCTGGTCATCCTGATGATCCCGGTCGTCGTCCGCTCCACCGAGGAGATGCTCAAGCTCGTACCGAACGAGCTGCGCGAGGCGTCCCTGGCGCTGGGCGTGCCCAAGTGGCGCACGATCCTGAAGGTGGTCCTGCCGACCTCCATCGGCGGCATCATCACCGGCGTCATGCTGGCCGTCGCCCGCATCACCGGTGAGACGGCGCCCGTGCTGCTGCTGGTCTGGGGATCGGACTGGATCAACGCGAACCCGTTCAAGGACGCGCAGGAATCGCTGCCGATGTACATCTACCTGCAGTACAGCGCGGGCTCCGAGCCGTCGGTCAACCGTGCCTGGGCGGCAGCCCTGACGCTCATCGCGTTCATCATGATCCTCAATCTGGCGGCCCGCGGCATCGCCCGCTGGAAGGCCCCGCGTTGACGATCTGCGGCTCCGCCGCACGGCCGGTCGCCAAGGCCCACGCCCACCAGACTCGAAAGAAGCAGTGATTCACATGGCCAAGCGCATCGACGTCAGCGGCCTCAACGCCTACTACGGCTCCTTCCTGGCCATCGAGGACATCTCGATGACCGTCGAGCCCCGCTCCGTGACGGCCTTCATCGGCCCGTCGGGCTGCGGCAAGTCCACCTTCCTGCGGACGCTCAACCGGATGCACGAGGTCACCCCCGGCGGCCGGGTCGACGGCAAGGTGATGCTGGACGACGAGAACCTGTACGGGCCCTCCATCGACCCGGTGGCCGTGCGCCGCGAGGTCGGCATGGTCTTCCAGCGCCCGAACCCGTTCCCCACGATGTCCGTCTACGACAACGTGGCGGCCGGCCTGAAGCTGAACGGCCGGTTCAAGAAGTCCGAGATGGACGACATCGTCGAGAAGTCGCTGAAGGGCGCGAACCTCTGGAACGAGGTGAAGGACCGCCTGAACAAGCCGGGCTCCGGCCTCTCCGGCGGCCAGCAGCAGCGGCTGTGCATCGCCCGCGCGATCGCGGTCGAGCCGAACGTGCTCCTCATGGACGAGCCCTGCTCGGCCCTCGACCCGATCTCGACGCTCGCCATCGAGGACCTGATCGGTGAGCTGAAGGAGCGGTTCACGATCGTCATCGTCACCCACAACATGCAGCAGGCGGCCCGCGTCTCGGACCGCACGGCGTTCTTCAACCTCGCGGCGGTCGGCCAGCCCGGCAAGCTCATCGAGATCGACGAGACGGAGCGGATCTTCTCCAACCCGTCCGTGCAGGCGACGGAGGACTACATCTCCGGCCGCTTCGGATAAACCGTCCAGGACCCCTCGTGGTGCTGCATGGCGGTGCCACCACGAGGAAGGGCCCGCCCCTGGCTCCCGGGGGCGGGCCCATACTCTTCTCGCCGGTCGGCTCAGCGCCTCACAGCGCCACCAGCTTCACGATCCAGAACGACAGCGCGGCCACCACCGCCGCGGCCGGCATCGTGATGAACCACCCCATCACGATGTTCTTGGCCACGCCCCACCGCACGGCGTTCACCCGCTTCGTCGCCCCCACACCCATGATCGACGAGGTGATGACGTGCGTCGTGGAGATCGGCGCGTGGAAGAGGAACGACGTGGCGAACATGATCGACGCACCGGTCGTCTCCGCCGCGAACCCCTGCGGCGGGTCCAGCTCGATGATCTTCCGCCCCAGCGTCCGCATGATCCGCCAGCCACCGGCGTAGGTGCCCAGCGACAGCATCAGCGCACAGACGATCTTCACCCAGACCGGGATCGGGTCGCCGTAGTCCTCGACGTCGGCGATGACCAGGGCCATGACCACGATGCCCATCGTCTTCTGCGCGTCCTGGAGACCGTGGCCGAGCGCCATGCCCGCCGCCGAGACGGTCTGCGCGATCCGGAAGCCGCGCTTGGCCTTGTGCGGGTTGGACCGGCGGAAGAGCCAGAGGATCGCGGTCATCACCAGGTAGCCGACGACCAGGCCGACCACCGGCGAGATGAACATGGGCAGCACGATCTTGTCGACCACGCCGTGCCAGTACACCTTCGTCCCGCCGGCCAGCGCCGCGCCGACCATGCCGCCGAACAGCGCGTGGGAGGAGGACGAGGGCAGCCCGAAGTACCAGGTGACGAGGTTCCAGACGATCGCGCCGACCAGCGCGGCGAAGAGGATGCCCATGCCCGTCGAGCCCTCGGGCGTCTCGATCAGGCCCTCGCTGACGGTCTTGGCGACCCCGGAGCCGAGGAACGCGCCGGCGAGGTTCATCACGGCGGCCATCGCGAGCGCCGCGCGCGGCGTCAGCGCGCGCGTCGACACCGAGGTGGCGATCGCGTTGGCCGAATCGTGGAAGCCGTTGGTGTACGTGAAGAAGAGCGCGACCGCGACGGTCACGATCAGAGCGAAGGTGTCCATGGCGTGGGCTCAGGACTCCTTGACCGCGATGGTCTCCACCGTGTTGGCCACGTGTTCGAACGCGTCGGCGGCCTCTTCCAGCACATCCACGATCTGCTTCAGCTTCAGCACCTCGATGGCGTCGTACTTGCCGTTGAAGAGGTGGGCGAGCAGCTTGCGGTGGATCTGGTCGGCCTGGTTCTCCAGCCGGTTGACCTCGATCCAGTACTCGGTGAGGTTGTCCATGGTCCGCAGGTTCGGCATGGCCTCCGCGGTCAGCTCCGCGGCCCGCGCCAGCACCTCGATCTGCTGCTCGACGCCCTTCGGCAGCTCCTCCACGTTGTAGAGGACGACGAGGTCGACGGCCTCCTCCATGAAGTCCATGATGTCGTCGAGGGAGGACGCGAGGGTGTAGATGTCCTCGCGGTCGAAGGGCGTGATGAACGAGGAGTTCAGCTGGTGGAAGATCGCGTGCGTGGCATCGTCGCCCGCGTGTTCCGCGGCCCGCATACGCTCTGCGATCTCGGCTCGGGCGGATGCGTCCGCCCCGAGCAGTTCCATCAGGAGTTTCGAGCCCGTGACGATGTTGTCCGCGGACGCGGCGAACATGTCGTAGAAGCTCGTCTCCCTGGGGGTCAGACGAAAGCGCACGTGGGGTCCTCGGTATGCATCGGTTTCGGTCAGGCTGATGCTAGGCGCATCATCCGGCCACGGCTAACGGGCCGTCCCCCAGTGTCGCCCATCAGGCACAGTGATGAGCAGGGGGGCGGACCGGGGCCTGTTTCCGGACGCCGCGTACCGCACGAGCCACAGGCTCCTTACCCAGCGAAATTCGTTACCATATACCCACCTGGGGTATGTGACGGAGATCTGTCTCACGCTCCGTCCCTCGATCCCGTCTCACAGGAGGACGCGATGACGACCACCGAGGCCGGCGCCGGAGCGCCCTCCGCCACCGCGGGCACGGACGTGGTGACGGACCACGACCGCGGGATACACGGGTACCACCACCAGAAGGACGAGCACCTCAAACGGCTCCGCCGGATCGAGGGCCAGATCCGCGGCCTGCAGCGGATGGTCGACGAGGACGTCTACTGCATCGACATACTCACCCAGGTCTCCGCCTCCACCAAGGCCCTCCAGTCCTTCGCGCTGCAACTCCTGGAGGAGCACCTGCGCCACTGCGTCGCGGACGCGGCCCTCAAGGGCGGGACCGAGATCGACGCGAAGGTCGAGGAGGCCACGAAGGCGATCGGCCGGCTGCTGCGGACCTGACGCGTTCACGCTCCTCCGCCACCCGCAGCACCTCGTCGATGCTCTCCAGACTGAGCCGCTCCCGGGCGGCCGACGCCGCGATGATCAGCTCACCGCACAGCTCGATCTCGGCGAGGGCCTCGTGGTCCTGAACCGTCGTACCGCCGACCGGAGCCACGCGCATCACCTCGTCCCTGCCGTCACCGACTTCCTAGAGTAGGGAGCGCTCAACACCCCGCGCATGGCACGGACGGGCTAGTTCTTGGCGCCGACCCCCGCCCCGGCCCCCGCCCCGGTCTCCGCCCCGGCGTCCTCCGCGATCTCACCCGCGTAGATGTCGTCCTCGTCCGGCAGCCGTACGGTGACGGGGACCCCGAAGTCGTAGAGCAGCGTCGTCGAGGCCACCGCGACCGTGTGCCGGCCGCCCTGCGGACCCCCGTTGGCGAAGTCGAAGCGGTGGCGGACCTTGCGGACGCGGCCCTCGTCGTCGAGATAGGCGTCGAACGGCACGTCGGCGCTGGCGAACCCCTCGGCCGCCGCGCGCAGCGCCGTCCGCACGGCCCGCCCGGCGAACTCGGCGGCGCGGAGCAGGTCGGCGGTCCCCCGGTAGTGGTGCACCGGCGTCCCGGCCAGCTCGGTCCGGCCGACGTACTCCGCCTCGCGGGTGCCGCGCAGCACCTCCGCGGCGGCGAGGGGGTCCGTGGCACCGCCGGTCACGAGGTTCCCGTCGGACAGGCTCTCCGTCTCGACACGGACCCATTTGTCGGCCGGGACGCCGGCGCCGCGGTTCTTCATGAAGAGCGCGCCGGGCGTGAGCAGTTCGGTGATCGGCCTGCGGTCGGTGCTGCCGGCCGGGTCCTGCGGCAGCATCACCTTCAGCCGGCCGATCCGCTCGGCGAAGTCGTAGACGCCCTTGCCGCGGATGGTGACCCGGGTCCCGCCGCTGGCCATCTGCATCGAGGTCCGGGTCTTGGCGCTGCCGGCGGCGGTCAGCCGGTCGGCCGCCTCGCGCAGCGCCCGGACCGGGTCGCCGAGGCGGGCCCCGCCGACGACGGCGTCACTGTCCGAACAGCCGCCGGCACCCAGTCCGACACAGGCGACGACGCCCGCCGCGGCCCCGGCCGCGCCCACGCGCCGGTACCGCCCCTGCCTCCTGGTCATCGTCCGTCTACCCCCAGCCGTCACGCGGTTCCGGGCCGCCCGTCGACCGGGCTCAGAGCCTGTGTCTCTAACGACTTGCGGGCGACGCCGGTAACGTTGTGGCCGTGGCACAGCAGGACGGTCTCGAAGCCCCCCAGGACCTCCCGGAGCACCGGACGACGACGGTCGAGCAGGGTCCCTTCTGTTCGGCCCGCTGCTCCTGCGGCTGGCGCGGACCGGCCCGCAGGGCGAGAAGCCTGGCCCGCACGGACGCCCGCGAGCACTCCGGGACGTGACCGCCCGTCGGCGGACACCCCTCGGACAACTGTCGCCTTCCTGAACAAACTCCCGCCGCCCCGCCGGCCGTTGGAACCCGCGCGTCCGTCCCCTCGTCTCGTTCCACGGACCCCACGGGAGCGAGGACACATGGACCGGCGCACTTTCCTCGGCGGCACCGCGGCCGCCGGCGTCACGGTGACGGCGCTGACGGCGCTGACGGCGACCGCCTGCGACACCGGCTCCACATCCGGAGCGGGCGGCTCGAAGGGCGGCGGCACCGCCACCGCGACCGCGTCCTCCTCCGGCCGGACCGCCACCCCGCCCACGTCCGCCGACTGGAAAGCCCTCGGCGACTCCCTCGACGGCACCCTCGTCCTGCCCGACGACACCGACTGGCAGACGGCGTCGCAGCTCTACAACACCCGCTTCGACGACCTGGCGCCGGACGCCGTCGCCTACGTCGCGCACCCGGAGGACATAGGCACCGTCCTGTCCTACGCCCGCGCCCACGGCGTACGCCCCGCCATACGCAACGGCGGCCACTCCTACGCCGGCTGGTCCTCCGGTGACGGCCGCCTGATCGTCGACGTGTCGAAGCTCGACGCTGTCCGCGCCTCCGGCGGCGCGGCGGTCGTCGGCGCGGGCGCCAAGCTCATCGACGTCTACCGGACGCTGGCCGCCAAGGGTGTCACCGTCCCCGCCGGTTCCTGCCCGACCGTCGGCATCTCGGGCCTCACCCTCGGCGGCGGCCACGGCGTCGTCTCCCGCGCCTACGGCCTGACCTGCGACAGCCTGACCGGCGCGAGCATCGTCACGGCCGACGGCAGACAGCTCACCGCCGACGCCGACGAGAACCCGGACCTGTTCTGGGCGCTGCGCGGCGCGGGCAACGGCAACTTCGGCGTCGTCACCGAGCTGCGCTTCCGCACCCACACGGCCCCGCAGGCCGTCACCGGCTATCTGACCTGGCCCTGGGCGCAGGCCGCCGAGGTGTTCCTGGCCTGGCAGGAGTGGGGCCCGGACCAGCCCGACGAGATCTGGTCGTCCCTGCACCTGGACCGCAAGGCGGGCGGCGCCCCCACCGTCTCCGTCTCCGCCTTCTCCCTCGGCGGCTACGGAGAGCTGCAGAACGCCGTCGACCGCCTCGCCGACCGGGCCGGTGGCCCCGCGAGCGGCGTCTCGCTCAACCGGCACGGCTACGAGGAGTCGATGGAGGCCTACGCCGGCTGCTCCTCGTACGCGGGCGCCGAGTGCCGGCTGCCCGGCTCGACCCCGGGGCGTTCGGCCGAGGGGGAGCTGCTGCGCGAGACGTACGCCGCCGCCTCGGACTTCTACGACCGCTCGCTCTCCGAGGCCGGTGTCCGCACCCTGCTGGCCCAGCTGGACAAGCTGGGCGAGGTGGCGGACGGCGACGGCAGCATCGCGTTCACCGCTCTCGGCGGCGCGGTCAACCGGGTCGACCCGACCGCGACGGCGTTCGTGCACCGCCGCTCCCGCATGCTCGCCCAGTACCTGGTCTCCTGGCCGTCCGGCGGCAGCGAGGGCCACATCCCGCGGAACTGGCTCTCCGCCGCCCACGAGGCGATGCGCCCTTACGCGTCGGGCGCCGCCTACCAGAACTACGCGGACCCCGAGCTGAAGAACTGGCGCTCGGCCTACTACGGGGACGCGGCGGCCCGCCTGGCGAAGGTGAAGAAGCGGTACGACCCGGAACGGCTGTTCAGCTACGCCCAGGGAGTGTGACCACCGTCGGGAGGCCCAGGAGGGCTACGCGGCCAGGTCCCGTTCCCCGGCCTCGGCGGGCTCGCGCTCCGTGCGCGCGCCGGGGATCACGGCGTCCCCGTCCGCGCCTTTGCGGCTCCCCCGCGCGCTGATCAGCCACCCGACGCGCGGGGACCGCTCGATCGCGCGGGCCAGCGGGGTCAGCAGGGCCATCGCGACCGGCGACAGGAGCAGGGCCACCGCGGTGCCGAGCGCGAAGCCGCCGACGACGTCGGTCGGGTAGTGCACGCCCATGTAGACCCGGATGGCTCCGCCGAACAGCGCCAGCACGATCGCGACGAGGCCGAACTTGCGGCGGGCGACGAAGAGCGCGACGGCCATCGCCATGACGAGCGTCGCGTGGTCGCTCACGAAGGAGAAGTCGTTCTTGCCGTCGACGAGGACCTCCAGGCCCTCGTGGTCCTTGAACGGCCGGGGCCGCTCCACGAACCCGCGGATCGGCACGTTGACCAGGACGGCGATGCCGGCCGCGAGCGGGGCCCAGGCCAGCGCCGCCACCGCCGGGGCCGCGTCCTCGCCGCCCCGCCGCCGCACGCCCCACCAGCACCAGAGCACGAGGCCGAGGATGGCCAGGAGCAGCCCGTACTCACCGGTGAACTCCATGACCCGGTCGAACCAGTGCGGTGCGGCCTTGGCCAGCCCGTTGATGTCGTAGAGCAGGTCGACGTCGGGGTTCGACCCGGATTCGGCGAGTCCAGCCATGGTGCTGCGGCCCCTTCGTCATGTTCTTCGGCGCGCGCCGCGCGCCCTCCTGCCACCCCCGTGGTTGTAGATCCGCTTGGCGCCGCTCGGCTCGCACACCTACGCCAACAGGAACGCACGGTCCCCGTTCTTCCGTTCCACACTCCACCGAATGATCACGCAGACGTTATCGAAGAGAGACTCATCGCCGCAGCTCAGGGGAGGGGTTCACGCTCGGTTCAGACGTCCGTGGGGAGCGCTTTCGCGCCATCCTCGGTCACCCGGGTGGCCCCGAAGTAGTCGGGGGTGTCGATCGGGTCGAACCGGATGACGGCACCAGGACGGGGCGCGTTGATCATGTACCCGCCGCCGACATAAATACCCACATGCCGGATGGCACGGGAATTGGTCAGGTCGTCCGAGAAGAACACCAGATCGCCCGGGAGCAGCTCGTCCCTGGCGGGGTGCGGCCCCGCGTTGTACTGGTCGTTGGCGACACGCGGCAGGGTGATCCCCACCTCCTCGTACGCGGCCTTGGTCAGACCCGAGCAGTCGAAGCGTCCGCCCTGGTCAGCGGTGCCGTTGCCGCCCCAGAGATAGAGCGTGCCGAGCTTCTTCTGCGCGTACGCGATGGCGCCGGCGGCCTGCTCCGAGGGATCGACCCGCGTCTCGGGCGCCGCGAAGCTCTCCGCGAGCGTCGTAATCGTCTTCACGTAGTTCCGCGTCTCCGCGTACGGCGGGACGCCCCCGTACTTGATCACCGCGTAGGAGCCCGCGTTGTACGAGGCCAGCATGTTTTCGGTCAAGTTCCCCGGAACGTCGTCCACGTACTTCGCGAGGGTGCAGTCGTAGGACGCGGCCGAGGGAATCGCGTCGTTCGGGTCCCATACGTCCCGGGTGCCGTTGCCGTCCCCGTCGATCCCGTGGGTCGCCCAGGTGCCGGGGATGAACTGGGCTATGCCCTGCGCCGCGGCCGGGCTCTGCGCCTTCGGGTTGAAGCCGCTCTCCTGGTAGAGCTGGGCCGCGAGCAGCGCGGGGTTGATGGCGTCGCAGAGGTTGCCCCACTTCTGCACCAGTCCGGCGTACTCGGCGGGCACCGACCCCTTGGCGAGTCGCTTCGTACCGCCGCCGACGCCGTTGGCGAGGTTCCCGGCGACCAGGTACACCCCGACGACGAGCAGCATGACGAAGCCCATGCCGAGACCGACCGCGGCACCGCCGATCACCCACACTTTTCGCACGGCTCAACCTTCCCCCGCCCGAACCCCGTTCAGACGCTCTTCCGACAGTCTGGCGTTATTTCACCCCGGACCGGCCGCTCATGACGCACCGGCAGTCCATCAGCGGCACCACGGGCCCTCAAACAGCAGAGGTAGCCTTCGCCCACAGAACGAGTGATTCCGCTCACCCGTCCGCCCGACCGTCCGACCACCCATCGGACCTGACGGACCATAGAAGAGCACAACGACGGAGCCACACGACAGGTTTCGCATCAGCCTGATTGCCCGGCGTGACCTGCCGTGATACACAGAGTGACCATACGGTCCCGTGCATACCGGCCACGCCCCCCGAGCGCGACCGGCGTGAACCGGTGGCAAGGTTTTCGTACGAAACCCGCCAATCAATGACGCCGAGCGGACATCCGACGGCGACTTTGTCGGCGACAATGAGGCTTGACCTCTGCACGCCCGCAGAGGATGCGGAACTACCCACCAGGGGCGGTGACTTACATGCTCTTTGCGGCCGACAAGGGAGACATCAACACCATCATCGGCGGGATCGCTCCGGACTGGGGCCCCTTCGGGGCACTGGGGACCGAGGCGAAGACGCTGATCCAGGTCGTGATGGCGGTCGCCATCCTGCTCTGTCTCGGCATCGCGATCTGGGGTGCCGCCAAGCAGCGCATCGGCGCCACGGCGCTGCGCGACACCTTCAGCGCCGAGCAGGGCAAGGGCCTCATCATCGCCGGGCTGACCGGCGTCTTCATCATCGGATCGCTCGGCACGCTCTTCACCATCGTCTACGGCATGGCCGTGTAGCCGGCCGCCGGCCACCGCCCGCAGGTCCCGCGGGCACGCACGCCGGGCTTCCCGCGTCCCCTTCCCGTTCTCCCGAATCCCACCCGCCCGTCGTGCCCCCCGGCTGAGGTTGCGTCACCCTGATGTCCAGTCACCACACCGCGCCCACGCGGGAAGAAGCGCGGCTACCGTCGTACCGGTACGGCACGGGGCACAAGGTTTCGCACGACGTCGAGGGGGCGTACGCGGTATGAGTCTCGGAGACGAGCACCAGGCCTCCGGTGGGTACGGCGGTACGGGCCACACCCGTACCCGGCTGCCCGAGGGCGACAGCGACCCCTACGGCGCTCCCCGCAGAGGCGGCCGGTCGTCCTCCCGGAGCCTGGTCACGGTGGTCGGCGTGGTCGTCGTCCTGATCGCGGCGATCGCCTTCGCGAACCGTGGACGGGACGATTCCTCCGACACCGCGGAATCGGCCGGCAAGCCCCGCGCCTCGGCGACGGCCCCGACCGGAAACCAACCTGTCCAGGCCGGTTTCGCCCACGACGAGCAGGGTGCCCAGAGCGCCGCGGCCAACTACGCGGTGGCCCTCGGCTCGACCGGGATGTTCACCGAGGACACCCGGCACGACCTCGTCGACGCCCTCTACACCCCCGACGCGGCGGCCCGGCTGAAAGGCCCCATGGACTCCGCCTACTCGGCCGACTTCCTCGGCAGGCTCGGCCTCGACGCCGACGGCCGCGCGCCCGAGGGCAGCACCTTCGTCTCCCGCGTGACCCCCCTCGGCGCCACCGTCGAGAAGTACTCCGCCACCGACGCCCAGGTCTCCGTCTGGTCCATGGGCCTCATCGGCATGGCGGGGGAGAAGTCCACCGACCCCGTCACCTCGACGTGGCGGACCTGGACCTTCGACCTGCGCTGGACCGACGGCGACTGGAAGATCGTCAAGGACACGCAGAAGGACGGGCCCGCCCCGGTCCCCGGCGACGAGAGAGCCGCCACGTCCGACGAGATCAGCAAGGCCATCGAAGAGTACGGAGGGTTCACGTATGCCCGGTAGCCCGCGACGTGCGCTCAAGCTGGCCGGCCTGGCCGCCGCCGTCCAGATCACCCTCGTGACTCTGGCGACGCGCGCCGTCGCCGCGCCCACGCCGACCCCCACCGACGGCGCCTCGACGTCCCCGTCGCCGAGCGCCACCGAGTGCGACCTCATCGTCGGCGAGGCGAAGGACTACTGCGAGCAGGGCAGCGGAGCCGGCGACAGCGGCCCCTCCATCGACACCAGCTCCACCGCCGACCCCCTCTCCTCCCTCGCCAAGGGCTGCGCCGACGCCGCCGCCTGGACCGTCGACAAGCTCAGCGAGGCGGTGAAGGAGACCGCGAACGTCGACTTCACCAACCCCAAGTTCCTCCAGCAGTACGCCGTCGTCTTCGCGGCGTCGACCATCCTCACCCTGGTCCTGTGGCTGCTGGCGGTGGCCAAGCGCGCCGTGCGCGGCGTCCCCCTCACCACCGCCCTGTCCGAGGCCGTCGGCTTCCTCTGGCTGACCGTCCTCGCCTCGGCCTTCACACCGCTGATCCTCTACACCGTCGTCTCGGCGACCGACGGCGTCTCGGAGATCCTCGCCAAGGCCACCGGCGACCAGACCGACACGTTCTTCGGCACCTTCTCCGGCGCCCTGGAGAAGGGCGAGGACATCGGCGGCGGCCCGATCATGCTGATCGTCGTCTCCCTGGTCTCCATCCTCGCCGCCGGCGTCCTCTGGCTGGAACTGGTCATCCGCGCCGCCCTGCTCTACGTAGGCGCCCTGCTCGGCACCGTCGTGTACGCCGGACTCGTCGACAAGAACCTGTGGGGCCACGTCCGCCGCTGGGCCGGGATCATGATCGCGGTGATCCTCGTCAAACCGGTCATCGTGATCGTCCTCGGCCTCGCCGGAGCGCTCTCCGCCGACGACGGCCCGGACGCCTTCTCCGCCGTCGTCTCCGGCCTCTCCATCATCCTGCTGGCGATCTTCGCCTCGGCGATGATCTACCGCTTCGTCCCCGGCTTCGGCGACGAGATCGCCGGCTCCCGCAACAACCGCCTGATGCAGGGCGCCGAGGGCAAGGCCGCGGCCGTCATCAGCTCCCCCGCGACCCTCGTCGCCCAGGGCATCAAGACCCACAGCACCCGCAGCAACGGCCAAGGCGGCGGCCAGAGCACACCCCGGCCCGCCAACCCCGCCTCCGGCGGCGTCTCCGCGCACAGCTCGCGCGCCTCGAACGGCGGCGGCGGATCTGTCCCCTCCGCCGCACCCGCACCGCGCTCCGGCAGCCCGGTGAACACCCCCCACGCCAGCAACAACCGCAACAGCAGTAACAACCGCACTGGAGGTGAAGGGCGTTGACGACCGAGTCCCACGTGTCCCATCCGGTCACGCCCCGCCGTACCTATCTGATCGGCCGCGCCCGGCCCAACGCGATCATCGGCCGCAACCGGGAGACCGGTGAGATCGCGCTGATCGTCGTGGGCGCGGGCCTCGGCATGATGTGCGGCCTCATCGTCCCCCACCTCGCGCTGCGCATCGTGCTGCTGGCCGGCCTCCCCATGCTCGCGCTGGCCGCCGTCTACGTGCCGTACAAGCACCGCACCTTCTACAAGTGGTTCGAGATCAACCGCAGCTACAAGCGCACCGTCAAGCGGGGCACCGCCTACCGCTCCGGCGCCGTCGAGGCCGGCACCCGCTCCGACGGCCGCGAGGTGGAGATCGGCCCGCCGCCCGGCATCGGCCGCATCACCTGGCTGGCCGCGCCGTTCGGCCCCGACGAGATCGCCGTACTGCTGCACGCCGACCGCAAGACCGTCACCGCCGCCATCGAGATCGAGGGCCCCGGCGTCGGCCTGCGCGACTCCGAGGACCAGGAAGCCCTCGTCGACCGCTTCGGCACCCTGCTCAAGCACGTGGCCAACGGCGACGGCTTCGTCACCCGCATCCAGATGCTGGCCCGCACCCTCCCGGCCGACCCGGACGCGCACGCCAAGGACGTCGCCGTCCGCGGCGACACCACGTCCCTGCCCTGGCTCCAGCACTCCTACGACCAGTTGCAGTCGATGGTCTCCACCAGCAGCGAGCAGCACCGCGCCTACCTCGTCGCCTGCATGCACTACACCCGGGAACTCGCCGCCGAGGCCCACGCCATGGCCCGCGCCTCCCGGCCCCACGGCGGCCGCAAGCTCGACCGCGACGCCGGCCTCGCCGTCGTCATGGCCCGCGAGCTGACCGACATCTGCTCCCGCCTCCAGGAGGCCGACATCCGCGTCCGCCAGCCCCTCGGCCAGGGCCGGCTCGCCTCCCTCGTGCACTCCATGTACGACCCGGACCACCCCATCGACCACATCCAGGCGATGACCAAGCGCAACGCCTGGCCGGCCGAGCTGGACGCCATGGAGCCCACGTACCTCCAGGCCAAGACCCGGGAGTCCACCACCCGCGCCCCCTGGTGCCACGCCACGGCCTGGGTGAAGGAGTGGCCGATGACCCCCGTCGGCGTCAACTTCCTCGCGCCCCTCCTCGTCCACACCCCCGACGTCATCCGCACGGTCGCCGTCACGATGGACCTCGAACCCACCGAGGTCGCCATCGAACGCATGCTGACCGAGAAGACCAACGACGTCGCCGAGCAGTCCCGCGCCGCCAAGATGAACCGCACCGTCGACCCCCGCGACATGGCCGCCCACAACCGCCTGGACCAGCGCGGCGAGGACCTCGCGAGCGGCGCGGCCGGCGTCAACCTGGTCGGCTACATCACCGTCTCGGCCCGCAACCCCGAGGCCCTCGCCCGCGACAAGCGGACCATAAGGGCCTCGGCCGGAAAGTCGTACCTGAAACTGGAGTGGTGCGACCGCGAGCACCATCGCGCCTTCGTGAACACGCTTCCGTTCGCCACCGGCATCCGAAGGTAGGGGCTGAGCCTGATGCGGGATCCGCTGACCGTCCTCACCGAAGCCTTCACGTCCTTCCTCTTCGGGAAGGTCGAGACGACCCGCCTGCCGGTCCGCACCTCCACCGGTCAGGCCCAAGCGGTCTACCTGCCCACCGCCGCGCCCGGACTCGGCGACTCCGGCGTGATCATCGGCCGCGAGGTCTACTCCGGCAAGGGCTACATCTACGACCCGTTCCAGCTCTACGGCCAGCAGCTCCCGGCCCCCCACTGGCTCGTCCTCGGCGAGTCCGGCAACGGCAAGTCGGCCCTGGAGAAGACGTACGTCCTGCGCCAGCTCCGCTTCAAGGACCGCCAGGTCGTCGTCCTGGACGCCCAGGGCGAGGACGGCGCCGGCGAGTGGAACCTCATCGCCCAGGAGCTGGGCATAACACCCATCCGCCTGGACCCGATGGCCGCCCTCGACCAGGGCATCCGCCTCAACCCCCTCGACCCCGCGATCACCACCACGGGCCAGCTCGCGCTGCTCCGCACGATCATCGAGGTCGCCATGGGCCACGGCCTGGACGAACGCTCCGGCTTCGCCCTGAAGGTCGCGCACGCCTACGTCAACGAGACGATCGTCGAGCGCCAGCCCGTCCTCACCGACATCGTCGAACAGCTCCGCCACCCCGAACCCGAGTCGGCGGAGGCGATGAACGTCGCCATAGAGGACGTACGGGCCTGGGGCCTGGACGTCGCCCTCGTACTGGACCGCCTCGTCGACGGCGACCTGCGCGGCATGTTCGACGGCCCGACCACGGTCGGCATCGACCTCGACGCCCCCCTCATCGTCTTCGACCTCTCCCACATCGACCGCAACTCCATCGCCATGCCGATCCTCATGGCGATCGTCGGCGTGTGGCTGGAACACACCTGGATCCGCCCCGACCGCAAGAAGCGCATCTTCCTCGTCGAAGAGGCGTGGCACATCATCAACAGCCCGTTCGTCGCCCAGCTCTTCCAGCGCCTGCTGAAGTTCGGCCGACGCCTCGGCCTGTCCTTCGTCGCGGTCGTCCACCACCTCTCCGACGTGGTCGACGGGGCGGCGGCGAAGGAGGCGGCGGCGATCCTCAAGATGGCCTCGACGAGAACCATCTACGCCCAGAAGGCCGACGAGGCCCGCGCCACCGGCCGCGTCCTGGGCCTCCCCCGCTGGGCCGTGGAGATCATCCCGACCCTCACCCCCGGCATCGCCGTCTGGGACGTCAACGGCAACGTACAGGTCGTCAAACACCTGGTCACCGAGACCGAACGCCCCCTGGTCTTCACCGACCGCGCGATGACCGAGTCCTCCGTCGACCACGCCGACGACGCGCTGCGCGCCGCCGAACGGGAGGCCGAGGAACGGGCCGCGGCCTTCATGGAACAGCACATCGGCGAGTCGTCGGAATCGACGGTGGCATAGAGGAGACGGACCGATGAGACCGGACGACCGGCGATCCGGCGGCCAGAGCGGCGGCATCCCCGACGGCCTGCTGCTCGGCCTGCTCGGCTTCCTGCTCGGCGTGACCGCACTGGTGTGGACGGCGACCGGCCTGGCCGGCCTCTTCGCCCACGGCTCCTGGCCCCGCTCCATCTCCGTCGCCCGCACCCCCATGGCCATGCGCCACCTCGCCGCAGAGCCGCACGACATCACCGGCGCCTGGCCCGACACCCCGGCCGCCGACCTCTCCGGCTACGGCCTGTTCTGGGGCCTGTTCATCGGCCAGCTGATGATCCTGATCGTCCTGGCGGTCTTCGTCCTGGGCACCCTGGCCCGCTGGCGGGCGGTACGCCGCAGGAGGCGGGAGACACCGCCGGTACTGGAGAAGCAGGCACCGCAGCAGGCACCGCAGAAGGCACCGGGGAGAGAGGCACCGGAGGAAGAGGCACAGCCGCTGCCGACGGTGCCGCAACAGGCGCAGCCGAGGGCAGAGGACCCGCCCGCCTCTTCGACGAACGGTGAGCGGGTGGATGGGTGGGAAACGCACCGTGCCGAAGGCGCGGTGCGCTACGGCCCACGGGACGCCCGTCACTCGACCGCGGCCGGAGCGATCCGCGACGCGGCCGGCCCCGCCCTGGTCGTCACCTCGAACCCGGCCCTCTGGCAGGAGACGAAGGACCCCCGCGCCAAGCTGGGCCCCACCCACCTCTACGACCCCGCCCACCTCTGCGACACCCCGTCCCGCCTCCACTGGTCCCCCACGGCCGGCTGCGAGGACAAGGACACGGCCGCCGTCCGCGCCACCGCCCTCCTCGCCCCCGTACGCCCCACCGCACGGCTCGACCAGGCGGTCACCGACACCGCGACCACCCTGCTCCGCAGCTATCTGCACGCCGCCGCCGTGGACGGCCGCACCGTCCGGCACGTGCACCGCTGGACGCAGGGCCTCCAGGTCCAGGACGCCGTACGCATCCTCCGTACCGCCGCGAAAGCCGCCCCCGGCGCCGCGGGAGAGCTGGAGGCCGCGCTCACCGCACACCCCGAACGCCGCGACATGGCCCACGGACTGACCACCCGGGCCCTCTCCGCCCTCTCCGTGGTCAACATCCGGGAATCATGCACTCCGCACCGAAGTGACACCCTCGCCTTGGATTCCTTCATCCACGAAGGGGGAACCCTTTACGTGGTAGGGGAATCCATCGAGGACCCCAGGACGGACCCCGGCGCGATGCCGCTTCTGACGGCCCTCGTCTCCAGCGTGGTCGAGCACGGCCGGCGCATGGCCGAACGGTCATCCTCCGGTCGGCTCGACCCACCACTGACGCTCGTCCTTGACGACGTCGCCGCGGTGGCTCCGCTTCCCCGTCTGCCGGAGCTGATCGCCACCGGAGCGGACCGGGGCCTGCCGGTCCTGGCTCTGCTCCGGTCCCGCGAGCAGGCCCGCGCCCGCTGGCCGCACGACGAACTGCCGGTCTGACGCTCATCCGGCCCTCAGCGCCCTTCGAGCACGTACTCCAGCTCGTTCTGACCCGGCGCCGAGGCCAGCGGGATCTTCCGCCCGGTCGCCACGAAACCGAGCTTGCGGTACAGCCCCCGCGCCCGCGCGTTGTCCTCGTGCACGATGAGGCGCACCCGTTCGACGCCACGCCCCCAGGCCCAGTCGAGGCCGGCCGCGAACAGCGCCTTGGTCAGCCCGCTCCCCCGCCACTCGGGCCGCACGTACACCCCGACGACGTGGCCCTGTCGCAGCTCCACGGGGTACCCCGCCCAGTCCGTGGTCCCCGGCTCCTCCAGCAGCACGGTCACCGTCCCGAGCCAGGCCCCGCCCGGCCCTTCGGCGACGACCTGCCGCACCGTCGCGGACGACTCGGCGCCCCCGGCGGCCCGCTTCTGCCAGAACCCGTCGGGCCGCTCCACGGCCTCCTCGTACCGGTCGAGGAACGCCAGGTGCGCCACCGGGTCCTTGAGCATCCGCAGCGCGAGCTCCCGCACCGCGGGCCACTCGTCGGCGCGGATGGGGCGGATCACGTAGTCACCGGGCGGCGAGGCAGTCATGCGGGTCACCGTAGTCCCCCGGTACTACCTTCCTCATCTCATATACGCCCCCCGGCGGGCGCCCCGCCCGCCGCTCTCCCGCACCATGGAGCCCGTGACGGACGAACGGCACGCGGAGCCCCTCACCGAGTACGTCCAGCGGACCACATGGCGCGTACGCGCCCTCGACCGGCGCCACCCGCTGGTCTGGGACCTGCTCATCACCGGCTTCTGGGTGACGGCCGCCCTGATCGACGGCATGGGCGGCGGCTGGCTCAACGTGGCCCTCGACCCGACCGTCCCCGACGGCCTGATCCTCACCCTGAGCCTCGGCCTCTCCCTCCCCCTGCTGTGGCGCCGCACCCACCCCCGCACCGCGCTGCTCGCCGTCGCGCCCTTCGCCTTCGTCAACGCGTGGACCGGCGCCGTCCTCCAGGCCGCCCTGCTCCAACTGCTCCTCGTCTACCACCTGGCACTCCGCCGCCCTCTGCGCCACCTCGTGTGGGCGACAGCACTGATCATCGCCCCCATATCCGTGACGCTGTCCCGGTACGACGGCGAGGGCACCTGGAACCAGCAGCTCGGCTCACAGCTGCTGAGCATCGCCACGGCCGTCCTGATCGGCGTGACGGTCCGTACCCGACGCGACCGCACCGAGGCCCTGGAGGACCGGGCCCGCCGCCTGGAGACCGAGCGCGACCAGCAGGCACAGCTCGCCGCGGCGGCCGAACGGGCCCGTATAGCCCGCGAGATGCACGACATCATCGGCCACCACCTGTCCGTGGTGACGGGCCTCGCCGACGGCGGCCGGTACGCCGCGGCCAGGTCCCCCGAGCGCGCCGCCCAGGCCCTGGACGCCATCGCCACGACGAGCCGCGAGGCCCTCGGCGAACTGCGCCGCCTCCTGGACGTCCTCCGCGACGACGAGCAGGAGAAGGCCGAGCTGTCCCCGCAGCCGTCCCTCACCGACCTGGACCGCCTGATAAGCGGCGTCCGCTCCGCCGGCCTTCCGGTCCGTACGACCGTCCAGGGCACGGCGAGCCTCGCCCCGGGCCGCCAGCTGGCCGTCTACCGCGTCGTCCAGGAGGCCCTCACCAACACCCTCAAACACGCCGGCCCCGACGCCACCGCGCACATCGACCTCGCCTACGCGGACGGGGGCGCCGTCACGCTCACCGTCACGGACTCCGGCCACGGCGGCCCGGTGACCGCTCCGACCGACGGCCGCGGCCTCCCCGGAATGCGCGAACGAACGGCCCTGTACGGGGGGACACTTGAGGCCGGCCCCCGCACCGGCTCCGAACGGGGCTGGCGTGTCCGCTTTCACCTCCCGGAGGAACGACCGCAGTGACCACCGTCCTCATCGCCGACGACCAGCCCCTCCAACGGTTCGGCTTCCGGATGCTGTTGGAGAGCCAGGACGACATGACGGTCCTCGGTGAGGCGGCGAGCGGCGGCGAGGCCGTCCGCATGACGGCGGAGCTCCGTCCCGACGTGGTCCTCATGGACGTCCGCATGCCCGGCCTGGACGGCATCGAGGCGACCCGCCGCATCACCGCGGCGGGCGACCGCACCCGGGTGCTCATCCTGACCACGTTCGACCTGGACGAGTACGCCTACTCGGGCCTGCGCGCCGGCGCGTCCGGCTTCCTGGTGAAGGACGCCCAGCCGGAGGAACTCCTCTCCGGCATCCGTGCCGTCGCCTCCGGTGACGCGGTGGTGGCGCCCGGCCTCACCCGCCGCCTCCTGGACGCCTACGTCCACCACCTGCCGGCCCACACGGCGTCCGCTACGGCATCCGACCCCCGCCTGGACTCCCTCACGGACCGCGAGCGCGAGATCCTGACTGTCATCGGCCGGGGCTGGACCAACACGGAGATAGCCGCCCGTCTCCACCTCGCCGAATCCACGGTGAAGACGCACGTGGGCAGAATCCTGGCGAAGACGGATTCCCGGGACCGCGTCCAGGCAGTCATCCTCGCCTACGACACCGGACTGGTCTCCTGAAACTCTTGAAACTATCCAGAAACGCAGAAAGCCCCCGCACCGTGAGGTGCGGGGGCTTTCTCAAGAATTGTTCGGCGGCGTCCTACTCTCCCACAGGGTCCCCCCTGCAGTACCATCGGCGCTGTAAGGCTTAGCTTCCGGGTTCGAAATGTAACCGGGCGTTTCCCCTACGCTATGACCACCGAAACACTATGAAACTGTC
>NZ_JAVRHI010000566.1:0-16890 GCF_034105845.1 Streptomyces sp. CRN 30
GGTCGGCGGCGCCGGGCGCGAGCACCACCGGGGCGCTCGCCGCCGCCGTCCGGCCGGGCCGTGCCGCCCAGCGGTCGCGCAGGCCCAGGATCCAGGCCTCGCCGCGGGCGATCAGCGGCTCGAACCACGGCAGCGCCAGCAGGATCAGCAGGCCCGCGACCCAGCCGAGGACCACGTCGCTCAGCCAGTGCGTACCGAGGTAGACGGTGGACATCCCGACGCCGAGCGAGGTGACCGCGGAGACCGCCGAGAGCCAGCGCCGGGCTCTCGGTGTGGAGGCCAGATAGGCCAGGATGCCCCAGGTGACCACGGCGTTCGCGGTGTGACCGCTCGGAAATATATCGCCGCCGGCCCACATCTCGTTGGCCCCGACCGTCTCCGCGTAGTGCGGGCCGAGGCGGCCCATGCCGTACTTGGCGGCGCCCACCGTGACGTTCAGCAGCAGCAGCGAGACGCCCAGCGCGAGCAGCGGACGCAGCGTGTGCTGCCGCCAGGAGCGCCAGCCGAGCCACGCGGCGACCATCACGGCGGTCGGGCCGCGCTGGCCCAGCACCACGTAGTAGTCCACGATCGCGTGGATCTCCGGCCACTGCTGGTACGGCCGGAAGAACATGACCTGCCAGTCGAGCCGGACCAGCCAGGAGGTGATCACCACGGCCCAGACGATCGCCACGTAGAAGGCGAGGGACCCGGCGACCAACGCGATCCTGTGCCGGCTCATCTTCGGCACATCGAGATGGACCGGACGTTCGGGCTCCCGGTCCAGTCTCGCGAACACCCGGTCCAGACGGGTGAGGTTCCGTTCGGTACGCACCCAATCGACGTTACAGCGAGTGAGCTGTCATCCCCGCCGAATCAACGGCTTTGTGATGACGATGTGATGTGGGATTCCTCTCAGAACGGGTCCTAATTCCCGGGATTCCGTCAACCATGCCGATCGTGACCTTCATTTCTTTTGATCATTCCAGGTGACGGTTTTATCGTGCTTATGAATTAGTTCACCGAATGCTGGTGTGGAATTATCCCGGTGCTCACCGAGGGTGTCCGGGGCGGGGGTCGCGGGAGGTCACGGCGGACCGGAGCCGTTCAGCCAGAACGCCCCGTACGCCGCCGATCCCGCCGCCAGGATCGCCAGTACCGCCGCCGACCTGGACGTCCGTACCCGGGCGAGGGCCACCGCGAGGGGCAGCAGCAGCGGGAACGCGGGCAGCAGCAGCCGCGGCTTCGAACCGAAGTACCCCGACGCGCACAGGGCCAGCAGGGTGACGAGCCCCGTGTACACCAGCAGCGGAAGCGGCTCCCGCCGACGGACGCCGGCCGCGTAGAGCAGGACCACCAGGGCCACGCCCACGACGAGACCGGCGCCCCCGAGGGCCGACGGGAACGACGTGAACATGTCGGCGACGAAACGGGCGAAGGCCCAGCCGCCGTCGAAGCCGTTGCGCCACCCCGCCTGTACGTCGAGGTAACCGAACACCCCGTCGCCGGTGCGGTGGCCCACCCAGAGGACGTACCCGGCGGCGCCCAGGGGTGCGAGCAGCATGCCGAGCGCCCGCCGCGCGCCCTCCCCGGGGGCGCGTCCGCTCCCGGGGGCGCCGTCCGCGGCGGGGTGGCTCCCGCTTCGCGCGAATGCCGCAACGGCGGCCACCCACACCGCCGCCGCGACCGCCAGCCCCACCGGCCGGGTCAGCCCGGCCAGCAGCGCCAGGGCGCCCGCCGTCACCCACCGGCGGGTCAGCACCGCGTACAGCGACCAGGCGGCCAGCGCCGTGAACAGCGACTCGCTGTACGCCATCGACTGCACGACGCCGACCGGGAGCACCGCCCACAGCAGCACCAGGCAGATCCCGGCGCGCCGCCCGTGCACGTGCTCGCCGACCGCGTAGATCCCCCACGCCGCGGCGAGCGAGGCGAGGAGGCTCACGACCAGGCCGGCGTCCGCGTACGACAGCGGCGACACCGCCGCGCCGAGCCGCTCCAGCCACGGCAGCAGCGGGAAGAACGCCAGGTCGGAGTGGACGTCCCCGTGGGGCAGCCGCACCTCGTAGCCGTACCCGCCGTCGGCGACGCGGGAGTACCACAGGGAGTCCCAGCGGGCGGTCAGCAGCGTGTACGCGCTCTTGTCGCGCGCCGCGCTCCACACCGCCAGGACGAGCAGGCCCAGGGCGCGTACGGCCGCGTAGCCGAGGAGCGCGGGGGCGGCCCGGCGCAAGGAGGCCCGGCGCGGGGCGGCGGAGCGGCCCGGCGCCGCACGCGTGTCGAGATCGGTCACGGGCCGATTATCGACGGGACCTCGGGGCCGGGGACCGGCCAGGGGGTGGGGACCGCATGGCCGGGCCGGGCGGTGGGCGTGGTCGGATCGGGTTGTGGGCGTGGCCGGGCCGTACCGGGCGGTGGGCGTGGCCGGGCCGGGCGGTGGGCAGTGGTGTATGCCACAGTCCCGGCCGGGGCAGGGGTGAGCTCCGCCACTCGCGCCGGGCGGGGACTCGCGTACTCTGACGAGCCACTCGCTGTCGTCGCGGGCCGGAGACCCCGCTCCTCTCCGGCCGAGTCGCGGGAGTTCCCCGCCCCGCGAGCCCGCCGCACGCGAGGGAACTTCTGGGAGGTACGTACATGTCCGGGACGACCGCGGCCCCCGCTCGGCCGCGCCGTCTGGCGGCCGGGGCCGGTGCCAACCGCTGGGTGGTCCTGGTCGTCCTCTGCGTCAGCCTGCTGCTGGTGGCCCTCGACGCCACCGTCCTGCACGTGGCGGTTCCCGCCGTCACCGAGGACCTCAGGCCCGGCGCGATCGAACTGCTCTGGATCGTCGACGTCTACCCCCTCGTCTGCGCCTCGCTGCTGATCCTGTTCGGCACGCTCGGCGACCGCGTGGGCCGCAGACGTGTCCTGCTCCTCGGCTACGCCCTGTTCGGCGTCGCCTCCGCCCTCGCGGCCTGCGCCGACAGCGCGCAGTTCCTCATCGCGGCCCGCGCGCTGCTCGGCGTCGGCGGCGCGATGATCATGCCCGCGACGCTGTCGATCCTGCGGCAGGTCTTCCCCGACCGGCGGGAGCGGGCGCTGGCGATCGGGATCTGGAGCGCGGTGGCCGCCGTCGGCGCGGCGGTGGGACCACTGCTCGGCGGGTTCCTCCTGGAGCACTTCTGGTGGGGCTCGGTCTTCCTGGTCAACATCCCGCTGATGCTCATCAGCCTGCCGGTGGGCCGGCTGCTGCTGCCCGAGTCCAAGGGCGACGGCCGGGGCCCCTGGGACGTGGTCGGCGCGCTGCTGGCGGCGGCCGGGCTGTTCGGAGTGGTCCTCGGCGTCAAGCGGCTCGGCGGCGGGGAGGCGCCGGCGAGCCTGCTCACGCTGGTCCCGCTGGTGACCGGTGCCGTGCTGCTCACCGTGTTCGTACGGCGCCAGCGGCGGCGCGCCCACCCCCTGGTGGACCTCGCGATGTTCCGGCGGCCGGCGTTCAGCACGTCGGTCGGCTGCATCGTGCTGGCGATGCTCGCGCTGGTCGGCCTGGAGCTGATCGCGGCGCAGTACCTGCAACTGGTGCTCGGGCTGTCGCCCCTGCAGACCGGGCTGCGGCTGCTGCCGCTGACGTTCGCGGCGATGGCGGCGGGCCTGGCGGGGGCGCGGATGCTGCGGTGGCTGGGGCCGCGCCGGATGGTCTGCGCCGGGTTCTGCCTGACGGCCGGTGCGGTGCTGCTGCTGACGGCGCTCGGGCGCTCGGACGCGTGGGGGCTGATGCTCGGCGGGTTCGTGCTGCTGGGCTTCGGTCTGGAGACCACGCTGTTCGGGGCGTACGAGTCGATGCTGAGCGAGGCCCCGGCGGAGCAGTCCGGCGGGGCGGCGGCGATCGGCGAGACGTCGTACCAACTGGGCGCCGGGATCGGGATCGCGCTCCTCGGTACGGTCATGAACGCGGCGTACGCGCCCGGACTCGCCGGGGTCGCCGGGGTACCGGCGTCGGCGGCCGAGGCCGCGGGGCACTCGCTCGGGGAGGCGTACGAGGTCGCCGCGCGGCTCGGGGGGCCGGGCGGGGCGGCGCTGCGGTCGGCGGCGGCGGGGGCGTTCGTGCACGGGCTGCACGTGACGCTGCTCGTGAGTGCGGGACTGCTGCTGTTGGGGGCGTTGATGGCGTTGCGGTTGCCGCGGGGGATGCGGTGCGAGGCGGTGGCCGTGCCGGCACCCCGCGACGCCGCGGAGTCACGCGTCCCGGTCTGATCTCTCTGCCGTCTCCGCGTGGGTGGGAGAGTGGGGAGACATAGAAGTTAGCGGTGCTAGTCAAACGCCCCGGAGGGACGCATGCCCCCGTTCGACCCCACCGACCCCCTCGGCCTCGACGAC
The DNA here is from genome assembly GCF_034105845.1 of Streptomyces sp. CRN 30. Classification (NCBI taxonomy): domain Bacteria; kingdom Bacillati; phylum Actinomycetota; class Actinomycetes; order Kitasatosporales; family Streptomycetaceae; genus Streptomyces; species Streptomyces sp. CRN 30. The sequence goes on from NZ_JAVRHI010000566.1 coordinate 4,333, forward strand.
CTGCTCGACCCCGAGGAACTCGCGGTCCGCGACACCGTCCGCTCCTGGGCCGCGGACCGCGTCCTGCCGTACGTGGCGCAGTGGTACGAGGAGGGACGGCTGCCCGGCGTGCGGGAGCTGGCCCGGGAACTGGGGGAGATCGGCGCCCTCGGCATGTCCCTCACCGGGTACGGCTGCGCGGGCGCGAGCGCCGTCCAGTACGGCCTGGCCTGCCTGGAACTGGAGGCCGCCGACTCCGGCATCCGCTCCCTCGTCTCCGTCCAGGGCTCCCTCGCCATGTACGCGATCCACCGCTTCGGCAGCGAGGAGCAGAAGCGGGCGTGGCTGCCCCGCATGGCCGCCGGCGAGGTCATCGGCTGCTTCGGGCTGACCGAGCCCGACCACGGCTCCGACCCCGCGGGGATGCGGACGTACGCCAAGCGCGACGGCACCGACTGGGTGCTGAACGGCCGCAAGATGTGGATCACCAACGGATCGGTCGCCGGGGTCGCCGTCGTCTGGGCGCAGACCGGCGACGACGGCATCCGCGGGTTCGTCGTCCCGGCCGAGAGCCCAGGGTTCTCCGCACCCGAGATCAAGCACAAGTGGTCCCTGCGAGCCTCGGTCACCAGCGAACTCGTCCTCGACGACGTACGGCTGCCCGCCGACGCCGTGCTGCCGGAGGCCACCGGCCTGCGCGGGCCGCTCAGCTGTCTCACCCACGCCCGGTACGGGATCGTCTGGGGCGCGATGGGCGCGGCGCGCAGCTGCTTCGAGTCGGCGCTGGAGTACGCGAGGACGCGCGAGCAGTTCGGGCGGCCCATCGGCGGCTTCCAGCTCACCCAGGCCAAGCTCGCCGACATGGCGGTCGAACTGCACAAGGGGATCCTGCTCGCCCATCACCTGGGGCGGCGCATGGACGCGGGCCGGCTCCGTCCCGAACAGGTCAGCTTCGGCAAGCTGAACAACGTACGGGAGGCGATCGAGATCTGCCGCACGGCGCGGACGGTCCTCGGTGCCAACGGGATCTCCCTGGAGTACCCGGTCATGCGGCACGCGACGAACCTGGAGTCGGTGCTCACCTACGAGGGCACCGTCGAGATGCACCAGCTCGTGCTGGGCAAGGCGCTCACCGGAATCGACGCGTTCCGGTAAGAGCCGGTGGAGCGGGTCGGGCGGGTCGGAGCGGGGACGGGGCCGGCGGGGGCGGCCTCGCCTCAGCTCTGGTTGAAGAAGCCGTCCGTGCGGTGCGCGGCCGGCTCGCCGTTGATGACCTGGGTGTCGGCCGGGCTGAGCAGGAACACCCGGCTCGACACGCGCTCGATGGAGCCGCGCAGGCCGAAGATCAGACCGGCCGCGAAGTCGACCACGCGCTTGGCGTCGCCGGCTTCCATGGCCGTGAGGTTCATGATGACCGGGACGCCGTCCCGGAACAGCTCGCCGATGGCGCGGGCGTCCCGGAAGCTGTCCGGGGTGACCGTGCCGATCCGGCGGCCCTTCTCCTCGGCCGTGTCCGCGGCCACCTTGACCCGGGGGTCCGTGACCCAGGCGTCCTGGGACTCGTTGCCCTCGGAGTAGTCGTCGTCGTAGTAGCGCTCGTCATCGTTGTCGTCGACGAGGCCGAGCCACGCACTCGCCTTGCGTACCGATCCCATGGACGCCTCCTTCCACAGCGTTCTTTCGTGCCTTCCGCATCCCTATGGTCATCCATGATGCGGACGTCGCGCCAAGTGGATAGACGCCGCGCGGGGGGTTTGTGACGGTACTGGTGCACAGCGAATCCGTCGAGAGTCCATGTGTCCCAAGGGTCGTTTCCCAAACGGCTGCTGACTGTGAGTGAAATATGACTCTTCCTGGCGGACGGGTGAGCCACGGAGCGTACGGGTGAACCGCGCTCGGTACGATGCCGCAGCTCAGCGATTGCAGTGAGACACGGGGGAGTGTCGTGTTCGGAATAGTCAGGCCCTGCCGCCACCGGCTCGGTGAGAACCTGGTCGGCGAGTGGATGGCGCACCTGTGCGGATTGTGCCTGGCACTGCGCGGGGACCACGGTCAGTTCGCCCGCATCGTGACCAACTACGACGGGCTGCTCATCTCGGTGTTGACGGAGGCTCAGGCCGAACGCGGCGGCGGCGCGCGGCGTACGGCGGGTCCCTGCCCGTTGCGCGGCATGCGCACCGCCTCCGTCGCGCAGGGCGAGGGGGCGCGGCTTGCGGCGGCCGTCTCCCTGGTGCTGGCCTCCGCGAAGGTCCGCGACCACGCCGCCGACGGCGACGGGCTGCTGCGGCGCGCTCCGGTGGCCCGCGCCGCCCGCCGGGTCGCCGCCCGCTGGGACGCGGCCGGCGCCCGCACCGGCACCGCCGTCGGCTTCGACACCGCCGTCCTGGTCGACGCCGTGGACCGGCAGGGCGGCATCGAGGCGCTCGCCGGGCCCGGCACGCCGGTCCTCGCCGTGACCGAGCCGACCGAGACGGCGACCGCCGCCGCCTTCGCGCACACCGCGCACCTCGCCGGGCGGCCGGACAACGCCGGGCCGCTCGCGGAGGCGGGGCGGCTCTTCGGGCGGCTCGCCCACCTCCTGGACGCCGTGGAGGACCGGGAGGCCGACGCCGCGCGCGGGGCCTGGAACCCGCTCACCGCCACCGCGACCCCGCTCGCGGAGGCCCGGCGGCTCGCCGACGACGCCGTGCACGGGGTGCGGCTCGCGCTGCGCGAGGCCGAGTTCACGGACGGCCGGCTGGTCCACCGGCTGCTCGCGCACGAGCTGCGGACCTCCGTCGACCGCGCCTTCGGGACGGGCTCCTGCGCGCACGGCTCCCATCCGTACACGACCCCCGGCACCCCGCCCGGCACCCCGCCCGCGCCCGGCGCTCCGCACGGCACTCCGCCCGGTGCCCCGCCGCCCCCGGAGCCGCCGCACCGCGACCGGCGGCGGGGGCTGCTCGCGGGGTGCGCCGTGTGGGCCGGTCTTGCCTGCACCTGCCAGCTGTGCTGCGGAACCTACGAGGACCCCTGGTCCAGGGAGCGCAAGCAGGGTGCCTGCAACGGGTGCGACTGCTGTGACTGCAGCGGGTGCAGTGACTGCTGCAGCTGCTGCGACTGCTGCGGCAAGTGCTGCGAGAACTGCGATTGCGATTGCGGCTGCGACTGCTGAGCCGTGCCCGCCGAGGGGGAGGGTCGTTCGTATACGGCGGAACAGCTCCGGTCATACAAGAGGTGACGGCCGAAAGGCACCCTTGCGCCGACCGTTCGTTCGGCCGAATACTCCCCTCAGCGCTTGTCAGGGGCACGACCTTTCCGGAACCCGGACATCCGGGCCTCTGGCTGCGCCTCACGGGTCCATGAACCCCACGAATGGACCCCCTACTTCCCCCGTGGAGGGACGCAAAGTGAGGATCAAGCGCACCACCCCCCGCAGCGGCATCACGAGACGTACCCGGCTGATCGCCGTCTCCACCGGCCTCGTGGCCGCCGCCGCGATCGCGGTCCCCAGCGCGACCGCCGCCGACACCCCCACCACCTTCAGCTCCGCCGAGCTCAAGAGCGCGAGCGACTCGGTGCTGAAGGCGGACGTCCCGGGCACCGCCTGGGCGGTCGACAGCAAGTCGGGCCAGGTCCTGGTCACCGTCGACGAGACGGTCTCCAAGGCCGAGATCGCGGAGATCAAGGAGCAGGCCGGCGACCAGGCCGGCGCGCTCACGATCAAGCGCACCAACGGCACGTTCAACAAGCTGATCCAGGGCGGCGACGCCATCTACGCGAGCAGCTGGCGCTGTTCGCTGGGCTTCAACGTCCAGAACAGCAGCGGGACGCAGTACTTCGTGACCGCCGGTCACTGCACCGACGGCGCGGGCACCTGGTACTCCAACTCCGCGCGGACCACCGCCATCGGTACGACCGCGGGCTCCAGCTTCCCGACCAACGACTACGGCATCGTCCGGTACACCGGGTCCGTCGCCCGGCCCGGCACCGCCAACGGCGTCGACATCACCGGCGCCGGCACCCCGAGCGTGGGCTCCACCGTCATCCGTGACGGTTCCACCACCGGCACCCACAGCGGCCGTGTCACCGCCCTCAACGCCACCGTCAACTACGGCAGCGGCGACATCGTCTACGGGCTGATCCAGACCACGGTCTGCGCCGAGCCCGGCGACTCCGGCGGTTCGCTCTACGGCAGCAACGGCACCGCCTACGGCCTCACCTCCGGCGGCAGCGGCGACTGCACCTCCGGCGGGACGACGTTCTTCCAGCCCGTCACCGAGGCCCTGAGCGCGTACGGCGTCAGCGTCTACTGATCCGGCACCGGTTTCTCCGCGCAGCCAGCGGCGAGACGAGCCCCCGCACGGCAACTGCCGTGCGGGGGCTCCCTTTTGTACGGAAGCGGCGTTACCGTCGAAGAAGCGCACAAAGAGCACCCGATGCGCCCACTTCGGACCCTGGGGGCCGTGATGGTCGAGGAGCTGGTGGCGACGGGAGTGGCGGTCGTGTCCGCGGGCGCGGTGTACGTGATGGCCGCGGCGCGGGTCGTCAAGCAGTACGAACGGGGTGTGGTCTTCCGGCTCGGCCGGCTCCGGCCGAGCGTGCGCGGTCCGGGCTTCACCACGGTGGTGCCGTTCGTGGACCGCCTGCACAAGGTCAATCTGCAGATCGTGACGATGCCGGTCCCCGCCCAGGAGGGCATCACCCGGGACAACGTGACGGTGAAGGTCGACGCGGTCGTCTACTTCAAGGTCGTGGACGCCGCCGAGGCCCTGGTGAAGGTGGAGGACTACCGCTTCGCGGTCTCCCAGATGGCGCAGACCTCGCTGCGCTCCATCATCGGCAAGAGCGACCTGGACGACCTGCTCTCCAACCGGGAGAAGCTCAACGAGGGTCTGGAGCTGATGATCGACAGCCCGGCCGTCGGCTGGGGCGTGCACATCGACCGCGTCGAGATCAAGGACGTCTCCCTGCCCGAGACCATGAAGCGTTCGATGGCCCGGCAGGCCGAGGCCGACCGGGAGCGGCGGGCCCGGATCATCAACGCCGATGCCGAGCTCCAGGCCTCGCGCAAGCTCTCCGAGGCGGCCAAGGAGATGTCGGAGACGCCCGCCGCGCTCCAGCTGCGCCTGCTCCAGACGGTGGTCGCGGTCGCGGCGGAGAAGAACTCCACCCTCGTCCTGCCCTTCCCGGTGGAACTGCTGCGGTTCCTGGAACGGGCGGCCCAGCCGGCGGGTCCCGAACCCGGCCGGAGCGGGCCACCGCGCGTAGACGCACAGCCGGACAGCGAGAGGCAAGAGGTGGAATCCAGACAGGACTAGACCTCGTTCCCCACGAGGACCGGGCGGAGATCCGCAGCGGATCGTTTCAGGATCTTTTCGCCGCTCGTGTTTGCTCCGCGTATCGTCCCAGGAGCGGAAGCAAACGGTGGAGAACGTGTGCGCGCACTGGTGTTGTCGTGCGCACGTCTCGAAGTCGACCTTGTGTGCGACCTGTGCCGTTCGGAAGAGTAAGCGCCTGTCAACCGGCCTTCCGGTCCGCGAGGTCCCCACAACCGCACGGACCGACCCCCCACAGGAGGACATGAGTTGAACCACCGACGCATACCCAAGCGGCGGGCAGCCGTGGCAGGCGCGGGCATCGCCGCGCTGGTCGCCGCGGGAGTCAGCTTCCAGACTGCGAACGCCAGCGAAGCGCCGGCCGAGGTCTCGCCCGAGACCCTGTCGGCCACGGCGGCCGGAAAGCTCGCTTCCACCCTGCTCGACGACCTCGGCTCCGACGCCGCCGGCACGTACTACGACGCGCGGGCCAAGAGCCTCGTGGTCAACGTGGTCGACGACGCCGCCGCGCGGACCGTCGAGGCGGCCGGGGCGCGGGCCAGAGTCGTGGAGAACTCGCTCGCCGACCTGAAGAGCGCCCGCACCGCCCTCACCCGGGACGCCTCCGTGCCGGGCACCTCCTGGGTGACCGACCCGACCACCAACAAGGTCGTCGTCACCGCCGACCGCACGGTCTCGAAGGCCGAGTGGGCCAAGCTCACCGAGGTGGTCGAGGGGCTCGGCGCCAAGGCCGAGCTGAAGCGGACGAAGGGGGAGTACAAGCCCTTCGTCGCGGGCGGCGACGCCATCACGGGCGGCGGCGGACGCTGCTCGCTCGGCTTCAACGTGGTCAAGGACGGCGAGCCGTACTTCCTGACCGCCGGGCACTGCACCGAGGCGATCACCTCGTGGTCGGACTCCTCCGGCGGCGTCATCGGCGAGAACGAGGTGTCCAGCTTCCCGGACGACGACTACGGCCTGGTCAAGTACACCGCCGACGTGGACCACCCGAGCGAGGTCAACCTCTACGACGGCTCCGCGCAGTCCATCTCGGGCGCGGCCGAGGCCACCGTGGGCCTGGCGGTGACCCGCAGCGGGTCCACCACCCAGGTGCACGACGGCACGGTCACCGGCCTGGACGCCACCGTGAACTACGGCAACGGCGACATCGTCAACGGCCTCATCCAGACCGACGTCTGCGCCGAGCCCGGTGACAGCGGCGGCTCGCTCTTCTCGGGGAGCGACGCGATCGGCCTCACCTCCGGCGGCAGCGGCGACTGCACCTCCGGCGGCGAGACCTTCTTCCAGCCGGTGACGGAGGCCCTGTCGGCCACCGGGACCGAGATCGGCTGACCGGACTCCCCCCACGGGTCGCACCGAGGTCCCGCCCCGCGCGCGAGGGGCGGGACCTCGGTGCGTACGGGCGGGGGCGGGACCCGGGCACGCGTACGGCTCTCAGCCGGCCTGGGTGGGCAGCTCCGGCTCGTGCCGCCTGCGGCGCAGCGCCGCCGCGGCCAGCGTGAGCAGGACCCCCGCCACCGCCCACGCCCACAGCACCAGCAGCGAGGCGGTCAGGGCGTTGCCCTTGAAGTACGCGATCGAGCGCGCCGCCCAGGTGCCCGCGCCCGGCGGCAGCGCCGGGCCGATCGCCTTCCAGAACGGCGGCAGCATCGGCAGCGGGAAGGCGCCGCCCGCGCTCGGGTTGCCCGCGACCACCACGAGCAGGATCGCCAGGCCGATGCCGACGATCCCGAAGACGCCCTGGAGGGCGAGGGTGGCCGCGCCGACCGCGAACGTGGTCAGGGCGCCCAGCCCCCACAGGTCCAGCACACTGCCGGGCAGCGCCCCGAGGACCGGCCCGATGATCACCGCGCCGCCGAGCCCGCCGACGATCGAGACCAGCGCCATCACGATCAGCCGGATCGCCGCCCGGCGCGGGTTCGCGGGCCGGGCGCCGGTGCTGATCGCGAGGATCGAGGCGCACAGGTAGCCGCCGACGCACCAGCCGACGACCAGGTAGAAGGACGACAGCCCGTCGAAGTCCCGCCCGGAGGCCGGGGCCACGTCGACGGTCTCCACCGTCCGCCGCTGCTCCTTCTCCAGGCCGGTGACGAGGGTCTCCAGGGTGGTGGCGAGGGCGGTGCCGCCGCCGGAGGCGACCAGCAGCGTGTCCCGGCTGCCGCGCGGGTCCACGATCAGCGCGCCGTCGATCTCCCGGTCCATGATCCGCTGCCGGGCGTCCGCCTCGTCCGTCACCGTGCGCGGGTCCAGCGGGGTGCCGGGCAGCTTCTCCAGGCGGGCCGCAGTCTCCTTCGCCGCGGTGCCGGGGGCGGCCACCCCGAAGGGCACGTCCTTCGGCTCCGGGTCGTGCAGCGCCCCGACGTAGGAGGCGATGAAGAGCAGCTGGAGCGCGATCACGCCGAGCACGAGCAGCGTGGCCCGCGGGGTGACGGCGTCCCGCACCTCGGTCAGGAAGGAGACGTTCCGTCGTTCGGTGGCCGGGGTGTGTGACATGTCCCCACGGTCCGGTCCCGGGCGCGTTTGCGCAGGTGGGGCGAGGCCGAACGGATGTCGTACACATATTCGAAGATGGGGGTATGGTGGGGGAGAGGCAGTTGGAACAGACGTTCGATAGAGCGTCGGAGGGAAGCGAGTGCGGGAGGTGCGCGTGCCGGGTTTCACGCATCTGCGCACCGTCTCCGGGTTCTCCCTGCGCTACGGCGCCTCGCACCCCGAGCGGCTGGCCGAGCGCGCCGCCGAGCGCGGCATGGACGCCCTCGCCCTCACCGACCGCGACACCCTCGCGGGCGCCGTCCGCTTCGCCAAGGCCTGCGCGAAGGAGGGGGTCCGGCCGCTGTTCGGCGCGGACCTGGCGGTCGCGCCGCCGCCCGCCGCCGCGCCGGTCCACGGCGACACCTCCGTACGCCGGGACCGGCGCCGCGCCCCCGTGCGCGGCGGCGCCTTCGTCGACGAGTCGGCCCAGCGGGTCACCTTCCTGGCCCGGGACGGGGCCCACGGCTGGGCGGACCTGTGCCGGCTGGTCTCGGCGGCCCATACGGCCCCGGAGACCCCCTTGCTCACCTGGCCCGACAACCACGCCGACGGCCTGACCGTCCTGCTCGGCCCGGACTCCGACGTCGGCCGCGCCCTCGTCGCCGGGCGGCCCGACCGCGCGGCCCGGCTGCTCGCGCCCTGGCGGGAGGTGTACGGCGACGGCCTGCGCCTGGAGGCCGTCTGGCACGGCCGTACGGGCACCGGACCCGGCTCCCTGCGGCTGGCCGCCCGCACCGTCGGCTTCGCCGCCGAGCAGGGGGTGCGCCCGGTGCTGACCAACGCCGTCCGCTACGCCGACCCCGGCCAGGGTCCGGTCGCCGACGTGCTGGACGCCGCCCGCCGTCTGGTCCCGGTCGACGCGACCAAGGAGCTGGACTCGGGGGAGGCGTGGCTCAAGGACGCCGGGGCGATGGAGCGGACCGCCGAGCGGATCGTGGAGGCCGCCGGTTTCCGCCGCGACACCGCCCACCGGCTCCTCGAACAGACCCGGGCGACGGCCGCCGCGTGTCTCGTCGACCCCGAGGACGACCTCGGTATGGGCGCCGTCCACTTCCCCGAACCGCACCTCGTCGGCGCCGGCCGCCGCACCGCCCAGCGGGCGCTCGCCTCCCGCGCGGCGGCGGGCATGGTCCGGCGCGGCTACGACCGGCGGCGCGGCCACCGTAGGTACTGGGAGCGGATGCACCACGAGCTGGACATCATCGGCCACCACGGCTTCGCCTCCTACTTCCTCACCGTCGCCCAGGTCGTGGACGACGTACGGGACATGGGCATCCGGGTCGCCGCGCGCGGCTCCGGCGCGGGCTCGCTCGTCAACCACCTGCTCGGCATCGCGCACGCCGACCCCGTCGAGCACGGGCTGCTGATGGAGCGGTTCCTGTCCAAGGAGCGGGTGGTGCTGCCCGACATCGACGTCGACGTGGAGTCCGCGCGCCGCCTGGAGGTGTACCGCGCGATCATCGGCCGGTTCGGCGCCGAGCGGGTCGCGACGGTCGCGATGCCGGAGACGTACCGGGTGCGGCACGCCATCCGCGACGTCGGCGCCGCGCTGTCCATGGACCCCGCCGAGATCGACCGGGTCGCCAAGTCCTTCCCGCACATCCGCGCCCGCGACGCCCGCGCGGCGCTCGACGAACTCCCCGAGCTGCGTGAACTGGCGGGCCGCAAGGAGCGGTACGGCCGGCTCTGGGAACTGGTCGAGGGGCTGGACGCGCTGCCGCGCGGGATGGCCATGCACCCCTGCGGGGTCCTGCTCTCGGACGCCTCCCTTCTCTCCCGTACGCCGGTCATGCCGACCAGCGGCGAGGGATTTCCGATGGCGCAGTTCGACAAGGACGACGTGGAGGAGCTGGGGCTGCTCAAACTGGACGTGCTGGGGGTACGGATGCAGTCGGCGATGGCGCATGCGGTCGCCGAGGTGGAGCGGGCCACGGGGGAGCGGGTCGACCTGGACGCGGTGCCGGAGGGCGACCCGGCGACGTACGCCCTGATCCGGACCGCCGAGACGCTGGGCTGCTTCCAGATCGAGTCGCCGGGCCAGCGGGACCTGGTGGGGCGGCTCCAGCCGGCGACCTTCCACGACCTGGTCGTCGACATCTCGCTCTTCCGGCCGGGTCCGGTCGCCGCCGACATGGTGCGGCCGTTCATCGAGGCCCGGCACGGACGGGCGCCGGTGCGCTACCCGCACCCCGACCTGGAGGAGCCGCTGCGGCGCACCTACGGGGTCGTCGTCTTCCACGAGCAGGTCATCGACATCGTGGCGATCATGACCGGCTGCGGCCGGGGCGAGGCCGACCGGGTGCGGCGCGGGCTCTCCGACCCGGAGTCGCAGGGCCGGATCAAGGTGTGGTTCGCCCAGCACGCGGCGGCCAACGGGTACGACGCGGAAACGATTCAGCGGACCTGGGGGATCGTCGAGGCGTTCGGCAGCTACGGCTTCTGCCAGGCGCACGCGGTCGCCTTCGCCGTCCCCACCTACCAGTCGGCCTGGCTGAAGACCCACCACCCGGCCGCCTTCTACGCCGGGCTGCTCACCCACGACCCCGGCATGTATCCCAAGCGGCTGCTGCTGGCGGACGCGCGGCGGCGCGGGGTGCCGATCCTGCCGCTGGACGTGAACCGGTCGGGCGTCGCCCACCGTATCGAACTGGTGTCTGAATCAAAGGGGTCCAAGGGGCCGGGACCGGGAGCGTGGGGACTGCGGCTGGCCCTCCTCGACGTGCACGGCATCAGCGAGGCCGAGGCCGAGCGGATCGCCGCCGGGCAGCCGTACGCCTCCCTGCTCGACTTCTGGGAACGGGCCCGCCCCAGCCGCCCGCTGGCCGGACGGCTCGCGCAGGTCGGCGCGCTGGACGCGTTCGGCGCCAACCGCCGCGACCTGCAACTGCACCTGACCGAGCTGCACCGGGGCGCCCGCGGCGGACGCGGCGACCAGCTGCCCCTCGCCGGCGGCTGGAAGACCGCCGCCGCCGGGCTGCCCGACCTCACCTCGGCGGAGAGGCTCAGCGCCGAACTGGGCGTGCTGTCGATGGACGCCTCGCGCAACCTCATGGACGACCACAAGGAGTTCCTGCGCGAGCTGGGCGTGGTGTCGGCCAAGCGGCTGCGCGAGGTCAGGAACGGCGAGACCGTGCTGGTCGCGGGCGCCAAGGCGGCCACCCAGACCCCGCCGGTCCGGTCCGGCCGGCGGGTCATCTTCTCCACCCTGGACGACGGCAGCGGCCTGGTCGACCTCGCCTTCTTCGACGACTCCCACGACACCTGCGCGCACACCGTCTTCCACTCCTGGCTGCTGCTGGTGCGCGGAACGGTCCAGCGCCGCGGCCCGCGCAGCTTCAGCGTGGTGGGCTCCGCCGCCTGGAACCTCGCGGAACTGCTGGAGGTGCGGCGCGAGGAGGGCCTCGACGGGGTCGCGGCCCGGCTGGCCGGCGGCTCCGGCACGGCGACCGCGCCCGACGACGCGGAGGCCGCCGCGCGCCGCCGCGTCACCGGATCGGACGGACAGCCCGCCCCGGCCGGCTCCGCGGCCCAGGACGCGATGGAACGGCGGCGGAGCATCCGCATGCCCACGGGGTACGAGATGCACCCCTGGGCCGATCTGCGCCCCGCGGGCGAAGGGCCCGCGGGGATGAGGAAGTTGTGGCACCAGAGTCCGGGGAGTGCGGGATGACCATCCTCTGCGTACGTTTCCAGCTGCCGCCGATGTACGAGGCCGCCCTGCCCGGCCTGCTAGGCCTGCTGGAGGAGTTCACGCCGGTCGTCGAGGCGCTGCCGCCGGACGGGGCGCTGGCCGATCTGCGCGGCGCCGAACGGTACTTCGGGCGGGACGCCGTGGAACTGGCCTCGGTGATCCGCGTCCGCGCCCTCGCGCTGCACGGCGTCGACTGCGCGATCGGCGCCGGGCCGGGACCGATGACGGCCCGCATGGCGCTGCGCGAGGCCCGGCCGGGCACGCCCCGCGCGGTGCGCGAGGAGGAGGTGACCGGCTTCCTCGCCGGCAAGCCGGTCGTCGCGCTGCCGGGGGTCGGCCCCGCGACCGCGCGCACCCTGTGCGAGTACGGCCTCGACACCCTCGGCCGGGTCGCCGCCGCACCCCTGTCCACGCTCCAGCGGCTGGTCGGCGCGAAGACCGGCCGTGAACTGAGTGAGCGGGCGAACGGCGTCGACCGGGGCCGGGTCGTCCCCGACGGCGTCTCCCGGTCGCTCGCCGCCGAGCGCCCCTTCGACCGGGACGAACTCGACCCCGCCCGGCACCGGCGCGCCCTGCTCTCGGCCGCGGAGGAACTCGGCTCCCGGCTGCGCAACCTGGACCAGGTCTGCCGCACCCTCACCCTCACCGTCCGCTACGCCGACCGCAGTGCCACCACCCGCAGCCGCACCCTGCGCGAGCCGACCGCGCACTCGGCGGCGCTGACCCGGACCGCGTACGAGCTGTACGAGGCGCTCGGCCTCCAGCGCGCGCGGGTCCGGGCGGTCGCGCTGCGCGCGGAGGGACTCACCTCCGGTGAGCACGCCGCGCACCAGCTCACCTTCGACCCGGTGGACGACAAGGTCCGCCGGATCGAGGAGGTCGCGGACCGCGCGCGGGCGAAGTTCGGGCCCCGGGCGGTGATGCCGGGCACGCTGGCCGCGTAGGTTTCACGCCGGGCGCGTGGGGGTCGTTTGCCGGGTGCGGCGCCGTGAGGGCTGGTCGCGCGGTTCCCCGCGCCCCTCAAGGGGCGCGGGGAAC
>NZ_JAVRHI010000567.1:0-26281 GCF_034105845.1 Streptomyces sp. CRN 30
GCAACTCGCCTACTGGGCCCTCGGCCGCGACCAGACCTGCCCCCAGACCGGCCAACTCTCCGAAACCTGCAGCGGCACCGAACAACAACCCCACCAGTTCCTCACCACCTTCAACAAGATCACCACCACCGCCCCCGGCACGGCCACGGCCACCCTCCGCTCCGGCGCGGTCGATCCGATCCCGGTGTCCCCGTCCCCGTCGGCGTCCGGTGAGCCGGCGACGCTCCCCGAAGGGGCCGTCGATCCCACTTCACCGTCCACGGGGCGGCAGGGCTCGGTGTCGGCGACCGGCTCGGGCACCACGATCGAGAACGCGTTCACCACGGGCTACACCTGGTTCGACAACACCCCGCGCGGCAGCGCCCAGATCTCCCACCCCGTCGTCCACGACGAGGCCGGCGGCACCGGCACCTGGGACGACCCGATCACTTTGGCCGTCGGACACGTCAACGAGGGCGGCGAGGACACCCTCGACTACCCGGCCGGCACCCGGTTCTACTTCCCGAAGGTCCGCCGGTACTTCATCGTCGAGGACGCCTGCGGCGACGGCGGCAGCCCGCAGGACGGGCCGTGCCACGACCTGTCCTCCGCGCCCGAGGGTGCCACGACCTGGCTCGACATGTACGTGGGTGGCGGCAGCGGTGACGACGAGTCAGCCGCCGACGACTGCCTGGGCAAGCTGACCGGTCTCACGACCGTCGTCCAGGACCCCGCCGAGAACCTTCCCGTGGTCGAGGGTCCCCTCTTCTCGGACAACCAGTGCACGGCCACCTACGACGACTGAGCACCGGGGAACCACGGGGAACCACACCACCGTGCGTGGGCGCGCGCGCTCCTCGCGACGGCCACCGGCTGCTCGCCGTCGCCGGCACTCGCTCACCACCCGGCGGCCGCGCCGCTGACGTGCCGGCCGGCCTCGGCCGGCTCCCGGCCACCGGTCCGCGTCCTCCACTCGCGCCGGGCGCGTACGAGGTCCCGGGCCGCCGTCCGGTCGGGGCCGCCCCGGCCGGACGCCGGCTCGCCGGGGGGCACCTCGCGCATCAGGACGGCGCCGGGTGCGCCGGGGTCGGGCTCCAGCACCCGGAACCGGGTACCGGGCAGGAACAGCACCCGGTCCGGGCTGAGCGGGTCGAGCAGGTCGGTGCGGCGGCCGCCGGTGGACCAGATGAGGAAGTCGGTGGTGCCGGGGCCGTCGGCGGGGCCCAGCGTCGACGCCTCGCACGCCTGCGGATCGGTCAGCTCGGGCCGTGCGGCGTACCACCGGCGCGTCGGCTCGTCGAGGGTGGCGCGCAGGCCGGTCGGGCCGTGGTGGACGGGCAGCATGAGCAGGCCCCTGCGGAGCAGGGCGAGTTCCGCGGGGTCCTCGGGCGCGGCCCCCGCGAGCCGGCCGAGGACGGCGGCGAGCGCGGGGACGGCGTCGGGGTCCGCCCCCGGGTCGGCGAGTTCCGGATGCCGCCGCAGCACCTCGGCCGCGAGGGTCGTCAGACCGGTGTGGGCCGCCCGGCCGACGGAACCGGACGCCACCGGAGCGGAGCGCGCGGCGACGGCACCGTCCGGCACGGGGCGTTCGACGACGGCACCGTCCGGCGCGGTGGGCCGGCACACCCCGAGCCGTACCGCGCGGCGCAGGTCACCCGGGAACGTACGCAGCAACTCCTGTGCCAGCCGCCGCAGTTCGGGCAGTGCGGCCTCCGCCCCGGCGTCGCACAGGACACGTTCGTGAGCGGGATCGGGGTCGGCACCCCGCACCTGCGCGGCGTGCGCGGGAGCCGGCTCGGGCCGTACCCACAGACCGCTGCGCACCACCTCGACGACCACGTCGCCGGTGAGCCGGTGGACGCCGGGCGCGACGTCCGGGAGGCCGTCGAGCGGCCACCGATGGGCCACCGCGTACGGGGAGCCGGCCGCGTCGGCCGCCGGGGCGCCCGGGGGCAGGTGCACGAACTCCCGTGCCCGCAGCGATCGCCCCGGCGCGCCGTCGGCCCCGACCAGCAGAACCTCGCCACCGCCGTCACCACCCACGCCCCCCTCGTCCCCTCCCTGGCTTGCTGGGCGGGGCAGGCCGCCGAGGAGGCGTACGGGTTCGCCGACGACCTGCGCGAGGACGTCACCGAAGAGCCGTCCGCCGCTGAGGCGGGCCGGTCCGTAGCAGAGGAACCGCACCGCGGGCCGGAGCCGCGGCGGCAGGTCCTGCCAGAAGCGGGCGACGTCGGCCACCGGGACGGCCGGGGCACCGGGCGCGCCGACCGCCACCGTGAGCCGGTCCCCCGAGACGCCGACACCGCGCACGAGCCGGTCGCGGTGGCCGTCGAGGTCGGGGGTACCGTGGGCGGGACGCAGCCACACCCCGGCGGGCAGGGGTTCGGCGACGCTGCGGCCGAGCCGCCAGGGGCGCTCGGGGAGCGCCGGCGCCCACGAGGGCCGGGTCACATCGCGGTGCCGGTGGACCACACCACCGAGCCGCCGTACTGGATCACCATGTCGCCGTCGGCGCGGAGCACCAGCCGGGCGCCGTCGTGGCCGTCGGTGCGGGTGGACCAGACGGTACGGGAGTCACCCGCGTACACGGCCAGGTTCCCGTCGGCCTGGAAGACGGCCCTGACGCCGCCCTGTCCCGCGGTGCCCGACCACCACAGCGGGGTGCCCTGCCTGTCGTAGAGGACGAGGTTGCCGTCTCCCTGGAAGGTGAGCACGATCCGGTTGGTGGACCAGCTCTGGCCGGGTTCCAGGACGCTGGTGCCGTCGACGGCGGTGCTCGTCCACTGCTGCTGGGAGGCTTCGCTGGGCTCGGGGGTGGCCCGCGGAGTGGAATCGGCGGTGCCGCCGCCGGCCGTGGCGGTGCCCTCGGCGGTGGCGCGGGGTTCGGAGAGCGCGGCGAGCGGCCGTCCGGACTCGGCGGACGCGGTCGCCGCCACCTCGGCGATGCGGTCGTGTCCGGCGGCGGTGCCGTCGCCGGTGTCCGGTGCTCCGGAGGCCGCCGGGCTCGGTGCCGCGGTGGCGCCGTCGGGGCCGCCGGCGTCGGGCGTGGACTCCGGGTCGGCGTCCTCGGCTCCGGCCTGCACGGACCGCGATGGCGCGTCGTCGTCGATGAGGTGGGGGGTCAGGAGGAACAGGGCGCTGAGGATGCCCGCGCCCGCCAGCAGCGGCTTGGCGAGGTGGCCGCGGGAGGCGGGCCGTTCGCGGGCGTCGCTCCTGGGCCGGCGTCCCTTGGCGCGCCGCTCGGACGCGTGCGGCACCTCCGACGGGCGCGGCACCTCAGACGCGCGCGACCCCTCCGACGGGCGCGACCCCTCCACCGTGAGCGCGCCTTCCGACGCATGCGGGCCCTCCGCCGCCTCCGGCACCGGGACGGCGGCGTGGGCAGGGGCCGGGGCCAGGGCCGGGGACATGGGCGGGGACGGAACGGAGGGCGGACCGTACGTCGGGACGGAAGCCGGAACGGCCGCACTCGCGGGACGGCCCGCGAGGCCGCTCCCGGTGGACGCGGCGGCCGCGCCGCCGACCACGGTGTCGTCCGCGCCGGCCGGGAACTCCCAGGGCAGCTCGCTCTCCCAGACCGCCTGCCCGCCCGGCGCCCCGGCGGACTCGTCGGAGCGGCCGGCCTGCGGCTCGCGGTGGTTCATCCCCATGCCTCTTCCGGTGCGGCGGAGCGGTGGTCGCTCACGGGTCGACGCCTTCGCGGGAAGCCTAGGGAGGGGGCGGCCGGGGCACTCGCCGGGCCGGACGGGCGTGCACGGACGCACATCACTCCTACCCTTCTCGACACGGCCCCCTCTCGACACGACCCCTTCCCGACACGGCCCCTTCTCGGCACGGCCGCGGCCTCAGAGGATGCCCATGCGGATGGCGTAGGCGACGGCGTGGGTGCGGTTGCGCAGGCCCAGCCTTTTGATGACGGCCTGGATGACGCTCTTGATGAGGCGTTCCGAGTAGCTCAGCTTGTTGGCGATCTCGACGGTGTCCATGCCCTCCGCGAGGAGTTGGAGCACGTCGACCTCGCGCTGGGACAGTTCCACCGGCAGCAGTCCGGAGGGGCTCTCGGTGCGCTGTATGGAGCGCATCCGGTCGAGCAGCATGTTCATCAGCACCGGCGGCAGCACGGCCCGTCCGCGGTGCGCTTCGACCGAGGCGGCGAGGATCTGGCTGAAGCTGGTGTACGGCCGCACCAGGAAGCTGACCAGGCCGTGGTTGACGGCGAGGGCGAGCTGCTGCTCACTGATGTGGTCGGCGACGAGCACGATGCGGATGCGGCCGCCGGATGCCTGTCCGGCGCGGCTCATCAGGGACAGCGTCTTGCCGCTCACCGAGGCGGTCAGCACGATCAGGACGTCGGCTTCCCCCACCTCCTCGGCGGGCAGCAGTTCGACCCGGTCGTCCGCTTCGAGGAAGGCGGCCGTCCCGTCGCGCGTGAGCAGGTCGTCGGCCTGTACGACGACCCCGGGAACGGGGCGCACTTCGTCTTTGTCAGCAGGCATGGGACTCCTTGTCGAGAGCGCGACTCCGCGCGGAACGAGCGCGCGTCCCTCAGGAACCCGGTTGCCGGACCTCACCGACCGGGGCGGACGGCGCGCTCTTCACTCGGCTCCGATCATCACAGCTCGAAGAGCTCGCGCCCCCGGCCGACGGCCTGACCATGCACTATCAAGCAGAAGCCGTGCACTGTCGAACAACAACCACCGGTGACAACCACCGACAACCGCCCGGCGCTCGACAGCCGGACGACAGCTCTGGCTTACGCCCTTCCGACACCGCGGCGGCCAGCATGCGAGCGGTCTGAACAGCACGTGCCCAGCGGCCGTACCCCACGGCAGATCACGCACCGCGACCCCCGGAAGGGAACGTCAGCATGACCAGCTCCTCGCACCTCCCCACAGCAGGACCGGCCCGGCGCCGGGTCATGACGGCCGCCGGAGCGGCCGGACTCGCCGCCGCGCTGGCCGCCTGCTCCGACTCCGGTTCCGGTGACGGCGGTTCGGACGCCGGCGGGTCGGGCGCGGCGTCGTCGCCGGAGGCGCAGACGTCGTCCCCCGCCGCCGGCGACGGTGCCGCCGCCGGATCGGGCGGCGAGGAGGGCGCCGCGGGCGCCGCCGCCCTCGCCTCCGTCTCCGACATCCCCGAGGGCGGCGGTGTCGTCTTCGCCGAGCAGAAGGTGGTGGTGGTCCAGCCGACGGCCGGTGAGTTCAAGGCGTTCTCGGCGACCTGCACCCACCAGGGATGCGCGGTGAAGAACGTCGCCGACGGTGTCATCAACTGCCCCTGTCACAACAGCAACTTCTCCGTCACCGACGGCAGTGTGCGGAGCGGTCCGGCCCGCGAGCCGCTGCCCGCCGTGGAGATCGCCGTGGACGGGGACTCCATCTCCCTGGTGTGAACACGGGTACACGGCAGGGGAGACCGGAGACCGGAGTACGAGAGCGAGGGGCCGCAATGACCGTCACACAACGCCGGGGCCGCCGGATCATGATGACGCCGGGTGAGCTGGACGACTTCCTCACCACCCAGCGCACCTGCCGGGTCGCCACGGTCTCGGCGGGCGGCGCCCCGCACGTGAGCACGTTGTGGTTCGTCTGGGACGGCGTCTCGCTGTGGCTGTACTCGGTCGTCCGCAGCAGGCGCTGGACCGACCTGCGCCGCGACCCGCGGGTGGCGGTCGTCGTGGACACCGGTGAGGAGTACGACGAGCTGCGCGGCGTGGAGCTGTCGGGCGCCGTCACCTTCGTCGGCGAGTCCCCCCGTACGGGCGAGCTGTGCGCCGAACTCGACCTGCCCGAGACGCTGTTCGCCCGCAAGAACTTCGGCCTGGAGGAGATGCCGCACGACGGCCGGCACGCCTGGCTGCGCCTCACCCCGGAGAAGACGGTGTCCTGGGACTTCCGGAAACTGAACCGGGCTCCGTGACCCGCTGCGAGCCGGTTCAGACGTAGCTCCTGGCGGGCCCCGGCCCCAGCGCCCCGGCGATCGCCTCGGCCAGCGGACACACCTCGTCCTCGCCCAGTGTCGAGACGGTGACGCGCACCCCCGGCGGCGCGCCCAGCCGGAACCGCGCGCCCGGCGCCACCGCCCACCCGGCGGCCAGCAGCCGGGTGACGGCACCGGTCTCGTCCGGCACCGGGATCCACACGTTCAGGCCGCTGCGGCCGTACGCGGTGACCCCGCGCCGGGTGAGGGCGTCGATCAGCGCGTCCCGGCGCCGTCCGTACGCCGCCGCCACCCGGGGTGTGTCCACCGCGCCGTCGGTCCACAGCCGCACCACGGCGCGCTGGGTGATGCGGCTGACCCAGCCGGGTCCGAGCCGCTGCCGTCCACGCACCCGGTCGAGGGTGACCGCGTCACCGGTGAGGACGGCGAGCCTGAGGTCGGGGCCGTACGCCTTGGCGGCCGAGCGGACGAACGCCCAGCGGCGGGTGGGCCCGGCGAGCGGCCGCAGCGGCAGGTCGACGATGCGGTGGCCGTGGTCGTCCTCGATCAGCAGCGTCTCCGGGTGGTCGCGGAGCACGGACCGCAGGGCACGCGCGCGTGCGGCGCCGAGCACGGCGCCGGTCGGGTTCTGCGCCCGGTCGGTGACGATCAGGGCCCGCGCGCCCGACACGAGGGCGCGCCGTACGTCGTCCGGCAGCGGCCCCTCGTCGTCCACGCCGACGGGTACGGTGCGCAGCCCGAGCGCCGGGACGAGGTCGAGCAGGCCGCCCCAGCCCGGGTCCTCGACGGCGACGGCGTCACCGGGTCTGAGGTGGGCCGCAAGGACCCGCTCCATGGCGTCCAGCGCGCCGGAGGTGACGGCGACCGGGCCGTCCGGCACACCGTCCGCGTCCAGTTCGGCCCGCGCCAGGCGGACCAGTTCGGGTTCGGCGGGCGCGTGTCCGTACAGGGTGGGGTCGCGGTCGGCCTGTTCGGCGGCGGCGGCGAACGCGGGGCCCAGCGCGGGCAGCAGCGCCGGGTCCGGATTGCCGTCGGAGAGGTCCCGCACCCCGTCGGGCACCCCCGCCCGGAGGAACTCGCGGCCCGTGGTGGCGGGCAGGGCCCGGACACGGCTGCCCCGGCGCCCGGCCGTCTCGATGACCCCGCGCTCGCGCAGGGTCCGGTACGCGGCGGCCACCGTGTTCGGGTTCACGCCGAGCCGCTCGGCCAACTCCCGCATCGGGGGCAGCACATGGCCCGGTTCCAGCGCGCCCGAGCCCACGGCGCGCTCCACGCTCGCGGAAATGTCCGCTGCGCGGCGTCCTTCGATCCGATACTCTCCTAGCACAAATCCAAGTATGCACTAGTGCAATGGAGAACGCCATGCAGGGGACCACCACGCAGCCGGACCGGCCCGAGGCCGCCTACGCCCCGACCGACCG
The DNA here is from genome assembly GCF_034105845.1 of Streptomyces sp. CRN 30. Lineage (NCBI taxonomy): Bacteria > Bacillati > Actinomycetota > Actinomycetes > Kitasatosporales > Streptomycetaceae > Streptomyces > Streptomyces sp. CRN 30. The sequence goes on from NZ_JAVRHI010000567.1 coordinate 7,341, forward strand.
CACCGTCCCCACCCGCTCCCCGGGCCGCGCCACGTACGACAGGGAAGCGGTGCACGCGATACTCGACGAGGGGTACGTCTGCCACCTCGGTTTCGTCCGGGACGGCGCGCCGGTGGTGCTGCCGACGCTGTACGGCCGGGTCGGCGAGCGGCTCTACGTGCACGGCTCGACCGGCTCGCGCCCGCTGCGGATGGCGGGCACGGCCGACGCGGGGCTGCCGGTGTGCCTGACGGTCACCCACGTCGACGCGCTGGTGCTGGCCCGCTCCGCCTTCCACCACTCGATCAACTACCGGTCGGTGGTGGTGCACGGCACGGCGTACGACGTGACCGACCCGGAGGAGAAGCGCACGGCCCTCGACGCCCTGGTCGATCACGTCGTGGCGGGCCGCTCCCGTGACTCACGGCCGGCCGACAAGAAGGAGCTGGCGGCCACGGCGGTGCTCCGCCTCGACCTGCGCGAGGTGTCGGCGAAGGCCCGCACCGGCGGCGTGAACGACGAACCGGAGGACCTGGCCCTCCCCCACTGGGCCGGCCTCCTCCCCCTGAACAAGGGGTACGGCACTCCGGTCCCCGACCCGCGCCTGGCTCCGGGCACGGCGGTACCGGAGTACCTCTCGGCCCACTAGGCCGTCAGCCCGGCCCCTGGTGTCTCCCGCGCCTTCTGCGTCCCGCGTGTCTCCGCGACCGCGAGGCCCGTCACCGAGCCGAGGAGCAGCAGCGTGCCGGCGAGGGTGGCGGGGGTGAGGTGTTCGCCGAGCAGGGTGACGGCCAGAGCGGCGGCGGCGACCGGTTCGAGGAGCATGATCACGGACACGGTGGCCGACCGTACGACGGCCGCGCCCGCGAAGTACAGGCCGTAGGCGAGGGCGGTGGGCACGGCCGCGACGTACACCAGCAGGCAGAGCAGCCGGCCGGGCTCGGCGGTGTGCGGGACGATCCCCTCGGCCAGGGCGAACGGCAGCAGGCACAGACTGGTGACGGCGAACGCGCCGATCGACGTGGTGGCGGCGTCCGCGCCGCCGTCCCGTCCCCACCAGCGGGTGAGCAGCGTCATCACCGAGTACCCGGCGGCGGACAGCAGCGCGAGGGCCACGCCCCCGGGGCGGACGGTCGCACCGCCCCCGCCGAGGACGAGCACACCGAGCCCGGCGAGCGCGCCGACGACCGCCGCGGCGCCGCCCCGGCCGAGGCGCTCCCCGAGTCCGAACCGGGCGCCGAGCGCGATCAGCACGGGCCCGGCGCCGAGGGTGACGACGGTCGCCACGGCGAGGCCGGTGGCCCGTACGGCGCCGAAGTAGGCGGTCTGGAAGACGGCGAGGCCGATGCCGGTGGCGACGGTCCGCGCCAGCCTGCGGCCGAGCGGTACGAGTACGGGTGCGGCTGCGGCCGTCCGGGCCCGGCGGCGCGGCAGCCGGGCGGCGAGCAGCAGGACGAGGCCCGCGGCACAGCGCCAGAAGGACAGGGCGACGGGGCCGAGGTCGCTGGCCCGGTAGACCAGCGAGGCGGCGGCGCCGGCGGTGCCCCAGGCGACACCGGCGACGATCAGGAAGAGGAGGCCACGCCCGACGGGCAGGCCGGACACTGCATGCGACATGACAGTTTCTCCGCGGTGGTCCCGCGACCGGCCGACCGGTGCGGGAGTTCGGCAGGGGCCCGCGGCTCGGCGGGGCCCCACGGACCTCGTCCGCGGGCAGCACCGTCCCGCCCGGCGGCTGCGCGCCGGGCCGGTCGAGGTGTGAGCCCGCTCTAGGCCGCCGGAGGCGGCAGAACGAGGGCGTCCGCATGCATGATCGGCACCCTAGGGCGCGGTCCCCCGCCGGCACAACCTCCGGCCCGTCCCGGGGTCACCCCCACACGTCCGTGTCAGCGGGTGCGGACGCGGGCGCGGGCGCAGTCGGTTCTCTGCGCGCCTCACCTGCCCCACGCGCCTCACCCTCCCCGGACGCCCGCCTCGTCGGTGTCGACGCCTGGGCGATGAACGCGCCCAGCAGGACCACCGCACCCCCCACGACCTGCGGAGCGGAGAGGTGTTCGCCGAGCAGGCTCCACGCCAGGACCGTCGCGATGACCGCCTCCAGGCAGGCCACGACACCCGCCACCTGCGGCGACAGGCGGCGCACGGCGACGATGCCGGTGACGTAGGCGACCACCGTGGCGATCAGCACGATCCACGCCAGCAGGAGCATCGCGGAGACCGGCGTGCCGTCGACCGGCACGGTGTCCGCGAGCACCGACCACTCCAGTTCCCAGGGGCGGGCCACCGCGGTGAGCACGACCGTGCCGACGAGCAGCCCGTGGGCGACGACGCCCAGCGGATCGGGCGCCGCGTCGCCGCCCCGGTCGGCCAGGACGAAGTAGCCGACCTGGCAGCAGGCCGCGCCCAGCGCGAGCAGCAGCCCGAACGCGTCGAACCCCAGCCCCGCCCACACCTCCACGACGCAGGCGAGGCCGCCCACCGCGAGGACCACGCCGAGCGCGGCGGCCCGCGTCACCGGCCGCCGCTGCACGAACCGGACCCAGCCGAGCACCAGCGCGGGCGCCAGGTACTCCACGAGCAGGGCCACTCCGACGGGGATGCGGGAGATCGAGGCGAAGTAACACGCTTGGACACCGGCCACGGCGAGCAGACCGAACCCGGCGACGAGACCGGGGCTGCGGCGCGGCAGCGTCCGGTGGCGCACGGCGAGCGGCAGCATCACCAGCGCGGCACCGGCGACCCGCAGCCACACCACGTGGAGCGGGTCGAGTCCCGCCTCGATCAGCGGCTTGGCCGCGACTCCGGACCCGCCGAAGGCGACGGCGGAGACCAGTGCGAGGCCGAGCCCGGCTCCCCCGCCCCGGCCGCCCCGGGAACTGTCTGACGTAGGCACCGGCCCATGATGACAGGGGAAGACATGACCGTCACCCTCATTGACTCCTGTCCCATCAAGCGGACGTGCGCGGCCACCGGGCCACGGAGGTCACGGGGGTCATGACTGTCACGGCTGTCACGGCGTCGACGCCGGCCCCGCGTGCGCGTCCGCGCGGGCGAGGATCGTCTCCGGGTCGACCCCGGCGCGTTCGAGGACCTCGACGGCGCGGGTCCGCGGGTCCGCGACGAGCGCGGCGAGCAGGTCGACGCCGCCGGCCCGCGGCAGTCCGCGCCGCGCCGCCCGCTCGCAGGCGTGCTCGATGGTGGCGGCGGCCGACGGCGAGAACCCCGTGGCCTCCTTGACCGCGGGCACCCCGCCGGAATCCTCGACGGTGCCCTGCCAGCGCAGCCCGTAGCCGATGCTGCGCTGCACCAGGTAGCCGAGGAGCCGGGCCGTGTGCGGGCCCTCGCCGAGCACGGCGTTCACCTCGGGGTCGTACTCCAGCAGCGAGTGCAGCAGATGCGCGGTGTCGATCTGCCGGTCCCCGTCCCGCAGCGCCCTGCGGCGGGCGCCGGTGACCACCGACACCAGCTCGGGGCTGAACCGGGGGTCGTGGTCGGCGCTGTCCGGCCGTCGGGCGTCCTGCTCACCGGCCGACTGCCGGGGGATTCGGGGTTGCACCGTCCCACCCCATCAGTCCCCGCAGATGGGGTCATCCCCGGCGGGAAGCATTTCGGCGTCCCACGCAGAGTGGACGCCGGGGGCCGCAATCTCCTCCCTACGGATGAGATCAGACGTGCGCCCCGCGGATCGCTCCGCGGGGCGCACGTGTCACACCGGGGCCACAGCGGCCCACTGCCCGTCAGTCCTCGTCAGCGAGGATGCGGTAGAGCTTCTTGCGGGTGTCGTTGATGACGCTGAGCGCCTTCTCCCGCTGCTCCTTGCTGCCGGTCTTCCAGACCTGCCCGAACGCCTCCATGAGACCGAACCCGGCCTGCCGGATGTCGTTCAGCGCCTCCCAGTCGACCCCGCGCGACGCCTCTTCCCAGGGGGCCTCGGGACCCTCCTCGGCGGCGGTGCGGCCGGCCTCGGTGAGGGAGAACAGCTTCTTGCCGCCCTCGCTCTCGCTGGCGATCAGCCCCTCGTCCTCCAGCAGCTGGAGGGTGGGGTACACCGAACCGGGGCTGGGCTTCCACGCCCCGCCGCTGCGCTCGGCGATCTCCTGGATCATCTCGTAGCCGTGCATCGGCCGGTCCTTGAGCAGGGCCAGGATCGACGCGCGTACGTCGCCGCGCCGTGCCCTCCCCCTCGGTCCGCCGCGTCCTCGGCCGCCCCAGGGGCCGGGGCCGAAGCCCGGTCCGAAGGGACCTGGGCCGCCGTGGCCGCCGCCCGGCCCGAAGGGGCCGAACGCCGCGCGGCGCCCGTCGAAGTCGCCGCGCCCGAAACCGCCGCGCCCGAAGGGACCTTCCTGGCCCCGTCCACCGTGTCCACGCTCGTGTCCGTGGGTACGCATCGCAATCACTCCATTCCATCGTTGATCTGTCGCGATGCCTCAACGATATATCGGAATCGTTCGGTAGGCAACCTCCGCTGAACTGCGGTTTCAGCGCCGCCCGCGCGCCGCCCGCCCACCGAGAGCGTTCTGAGACCGCGCTGAAGGGGACGCCGCGCACACTCCCCGGCATGACGACGCGACACGACGACGGCCCCACCGGGGCGACGGCCCGGCAGGGGAGCACCAGCGACGGCCCGCACCCGATCCGTCGGCACGCGGCGTCCTTCCTCCGCTTCGCCGGACTGGGCGGCGGCATCACGCTGGCGGCCTCGGCGGCGCTGCTCCTCCTCGCGCGGTGGATGCCGTGGGCGGCGGCGAACGCGCTGACCACCGTCGTCTCCACCGTGCTCGCCACCGAGCTGCACGCGCGCGTGTCGTTCGGGCACGGCCGGCCCGGCCCCTCCGGCCACCTGAAAAGCGCGGCCACCATGGCCCTCGGCTGGCTCGTCACGTCCGCCGCCGTCGGCGCGCTCACCGCGCTCCACCCCGACGCCGGAGCCGTTCTGCGGCAGGCGGTGTACCTGTCGGCCACCGCGCTGGTCGGGATCGGCCGCTACCTGGTGCTGCGGCTGGCCGTGTTCACGGACCGCGCCCCGCGCGCGGGAGGGCACCCCCCGATCCGGGTCCAGCAGTCGCGTATTGGCCTTGGCCCGGCCCGTGGCCGACGCCCTAGCGTCGGCACATGCGCATCCGAATCGTCGACGCCTTCACCGACCGGCCCTTCGCCGGCAACCCCGCCGGAGTCCTGCTCCTCGACGCCTTCCCGGACGACGACCTGCTGCAAAGGATCGCCCTGGAGGTCAACCACGCCGAAACGGCGTTCACCCACCGCCTGCCCGAAGGAGGCGAGGCCGACTGGGCGCTGCGCTGGTTCACGCCCGCCACCGAGGTCGCGCTGTGCGGCCACGCGACGCTCGCCACCGCACACGTCCTGCACACCACCGGCGCCCACCGGGGCCCCGTCCGGTTCGCCACCCGCAGCGGCGTCCTCGTCGCCACACCCGGCGCGGACGGCTCGATCACGCTGGACTTCCCGACCGCGCCGCTGACCCCGGTCGAGGCCCCCGAGGGGCTGGCCGCGGCCCTCGGCGCCGAACCGCTCACGGTCCTCGACACCGGGCCCGCCGTCGGTGACCTGCTGGTCGAACTCGCCGACGAGAAGACCGTGCGGCAGCTGGCGCCGGACCACAAGGCGCTGGCGGCCCACTCCCCGCGGGGCGTCATCGCGACCGCCCGCGCCGACGACCCCGCGGGCGCCTACGCCTTCGTCTCCCGCTGCTTCTTCCCCAACGTCGGCATCGACGAGGACCCGGTGACCGGCAGCGCGCACACGGCGCTGGCCCCGTTCTGGAGCGAGCGCCTGGACCGTCCCGTCCTCACCGGTCTCCAGGCGTCCCCGCGCTCCGGCCTCGTCCGCGTCGAACCGCGCGGCGACCGCACGCTGCTGAGCGGCCGGGCGGTGACGGTGATCGAGGGCGAGCTGCTCGCCTGGTGACGGCCGGGTGGGGCGTACGGAGTGCTCCGCACGCCCCACCCGCTCAAGCGGTCGGCAGCCAGTCCACCTTCCCCGCCAGCAGCGCGTAACCGACGAACGCGCCGATGTCGAGCAGCGAGTGCGCCACCACCAGGGGACCCACCCGGCCCCAGCGGCGGTAGAGCCAGGCGAAGACCACGCCCATCACCATGTTGCCGACGAAGCCGCCGATGCCCTGGTACAGGTGGTACGACCCGCGCAGCACCGAGCTGGCGGCCAGCGACGCCCGTGGGGTCCAGCCCAACTGGTCCAGCCGGCGCAGCAGGTACCCGACGACGATGACCTCCTCCAGGATCGAGTTCTGCAGGGCGGACAGGATCAGCACCGGGTACTTCCACCACACCTCGGGCAGCGCCTCCGGCACCACCGTGAGGTTGAAGCCGAGGCCCCGGGCGGCCAGGTAGAAGGCGATGCCGGCGCTGCCGATGCCGGCCGCGATCACGGCCCCGCGCAGCAGGTCCGGGCCCGGCCGGGTGCGGTCGAAGCCGAGGGCGCGCAGGCTCGACCCCTCGCGCAGCAGCAGGTGCGCGACGAGGGCGACGGGCACCAGCGCGGTGGTGATGCCGAAGAGCTGCCAGGCGAGGTCGAGCCAGGGACGGCCGGGCGCGGCCGAGGCGTTGAGGGTGGCGGCCTGGTCTTTCAGGCCGCCCGGCCGGGTCACCGAGCCGATGAAGCTGATCAGGGCGGAGACGCCGCTCGCGCCGAGCGACAGGGCCAGCACGAGCAGCGTCTCGTCACGCAGGCTCCGCCGTGAGAGCCGCTCCTGAGGGATGGGTTCGACCACCTGGCCCGCCTCCGCCATGCACACCTGCCTCCACCGGGACGTCAAGCTTGCCCGATCAGTATGCGGCGGGTGTCGGCGGGGGCGGGTCAGGTGCGCCCGGCCGGCGGCCGGGCGGCGCGGTCAGGGCTGGCCGATGGGCCACAGGTGGACCGGATCGCCCTTGTGCATCAGCTCCACGTACCGCCGGGTGGTCGCGGCCAGCGCGGTGTCCCGGGACATGCCGGCGTCCAGCGCCCGGTGGAACGTCGCCGCCTGCCAGGCGGCGCCGTTGACCCGCCGTCGGCAGCGCTCCTCGATCACGCCGAGGTAGAAGTCGCGGTCGGCGGGCTCGACGCCCCAGGCGTCCAGTCCGGCCTCGGCCAGCGGCAGCAGTTCGTCGCGGACCAGGACCGCGGCATCGACCTCCGTGGTGCCGCCCAGCCGGCCGCGCTTGGGCCACTGGAAGCGGGCCTCGATGCCGTACTTGCAGGCGGCGTCGAAGTTGGCGGCGGCGGCCTCGAACGGCAGCCGCGTCCACACCGGGCGCGGTTCGTCGGCGAGGGCGCGGACGACCCCGTAGTAGAACGCCGCGTTGGCGATGACGTCGGTGACGGTGGGTCCGGCGGGCAGCACGCGGTTCTCGACGCGCAGGTGCGGGACGCCGTCGGCGATGTCGTAGACGGGGCGGTTCCAGCGGTAGACGGTGCCGTTGTGCAGGACCATTTCGGCGAGGGAGGGCACCCCGCCCGCGTCGAGGACCTCCAGCGGGTCCTCGTCGTCGCAGATCGGCAGCAGTGCCGGGTAGTAGCGCAGGTTCTCCTCGAACAGGTCGTACGCCGAGGTGACCCAGCGCTCGCCGAACCAGGTGCGCGGACGCACGCCCTGTGCCTGGAGCTCGGGCGAGCGGGTGTCGGTGGACTGCTGGAACAGCGGCGGCCGGGACTCCCGCCACAGTTCGCGGCCGAAGAGGAACGGGGCGTTGGCCCCGACGGCGATCTGTGCCGCGGTGACGGCCTGCGCGGCGTTCCACACGGCGGGGAAGCGCGCCGGGGTCACCTGGAGGTGCAGTTGCACCGAGGTGCAGGCGGCCTCGGGGGCGATGGACTTCGAGGTGCAGGTGAGGCGCTCGACGCCGTCGATGTCGAGGCGGAAGTCCTCGCCGCGGGCGGCCACGATCTGATCGTTGAGCAGCGCGTAGCGGTCGACCTCCGAGAGGTTGGAGGAGACCAGGTCGTCGCGGTCGAGTGTCGGCAGAATGCCGATCATCGCGATTCCGGCGTCCAGCTCGCCGGCCTTTCGGTCGGCATATGCCAAAGAGGTGCGGATTTCCTCGGTGAGCCGGTCGAATACCCGTCCCTCCAGGCGGTGTGGGGCAATGTTGACTTCCAGGTTGAACATGGCGAGTTCTGTTTGGAAGTCACGGCTCGCGATACGTTCGAGCACTTGCCCGTTCAGCATTTTCGGCATCCCGTCCGTACCGACGAGATTCAGCTCGATCTCCAGCCCCATCAGGTTCTTGGGACGGTCGAACCGCTGCTCCGCCAGGAGTCGCTCCAGGCCCGTCAGGCAGCGGCGGAGCTTGTCGCGGTAGCGCTGGCGATCGGACAGGTCCAGTTGGCCTGCCGCGACCTTCTCCCCCATGGAAGAGTCCCTCCTAGGTTCAGCGGGCCGGGGTGTCGGCCGCCGGTGTGCGGGTCAGGGTGAATGACGCACGGTGGATGATGCCCAGCGGAAGCGATCGATAACGTCCCCGTACGGCCGCACGAGCCGCTACGCTGGGCCGATGTGACCGGAGGCACATTCACGCGGCATGGAACACGCCACGGAACAGGACGCGAAACAGGACGCGGCAAGGGACTCGAAGAAGTCGTGGAAAAGGCCGACGACAATTGGCCGTCCGCTTCCCGTGAATTCTCCGAGGTCACCGGCGTTCAGCCGTCGTGAAATCAGGATGACCTCCGCATATCGCCGACCGGATCCGCTCTTGTTCAGGTAGCCGGAAACAGCTAGCCGAAACACAGTCTGAACACGTGTCGTATAAACTTCGCGCTACGGCAGAGAGCTGGCGCCTACGGTCGAAGGATGCTGCCGAGGCGACGTACGGCAGCCCTCACCACCCCACGCTTCCACGCCCTGAGACCCGGCTCCGCCTCTCTGCCTCTCCGAGCTGACAGCGTCGTCCGCCCTGGGCCCCCACGCCGCCCCGCCCTGCCCCGCCCTCGCGCCACCGTGCTCGCTGAATGAGAGGCGACCCACCATGCCGCTGCATGTCCCCCCGGCTCCCGCCCCTGCCCTGCGCACCGTGCTCACCGCGCTCTCCTCGCCCACCGCGGTCCGTGAGGCCCGCACCCCGTCCCTGCTCGGCGCCCGGGGTCCGGTCACCCCGGACCTGCCGCTGCCCGTGCACGTCCTGGACCACGTCACCCCGGACGGTGTGCCCGCCGTCCGGCTCACCGGGTGGCGGTTCCTCATCCGCAGCGGCGGCCACGCGGTCGCCGCCGCGGAGACCATGCTCACCCCCGACGGCTGGGCCTTCTCGCACTTCTTCGAGGGCCCGTACGTCTCCGCCACCGAACGGGCGCTGCGCCAGGCGGAGTCGGTGGTCCAGCCGTTCCAGCCGCGCCTGCTGTCGGTACCCGGCCTGTACATGCTCACCCTGTGGCTGCACGGCGACTGCGCGGCGGACGCCGCCACCGGCCACCCCGAGGCCACCGACCTGCTGGTGCCGCTGGCACCGGCGCCTCCCGGTATCGCGGCGCACCGCCCGCACCGGGTCGCGGACCTGCTCCCGGTCCTGACCCACCGGGTGACACCCGCGCCGGCACCGGCACCGACCTCGCTGCTCCGCTCCCCCGCCTGACCCGCGTACTGCCCGTGCCCCGCCGTCCGCACCTGGGCGGCGGGGCACGGCCGTGCCGTACCGACCCGACCGGACTAGCCCCTTCGGGCCAGTGCGAACCACCCGAAGGGACAGCCGAGTTGAGATGAACCGTCCGCGCGGGTGATGCGTCATGAACCTGTGAGAAGCGGTGCCGTGAAATACCTGCGGATCGACGTCCGTAGGGCAACACTGGGTCCGGACCGACTTATCCGACGGGGGGCGGCCATGAACCACGTTTCACGCCGCGGGACAGAGCCGACAGCACACCCACACCCACACATCACGTCAGAGCGAGAGATCCCTTCCATGTGCCAGCACCAGCCACCGTGTCCGTCAGCCGACTCCGCCGACCGGGAATCCGCCCGCCTCATGGCGCACCACCCGGAGCAGGGCTGGAGCCTGCTGTGCAACGGCGTCCTGTTCTTCGAGGACACCGGTGAGCTCCTGCCGGACGGCCAGATCATCGCCCCGCACCGTCCGCTGGGCGCCGGTCAGGTCATGAAGGCCGCCTGAGCACTGCCGTACGCCGTACGACGACAGACACCAGGGGCCGGTACGCGCCGTCGGCGCGCACCGGCCCCGCCGCGTGTCAGCCCAGCGCTTCGCGGATCGCGTGGTACGCGGGCTTGGGGACCAGATCCTCGTCCCAGGGCAGGGCCGCCCCCTCGCCCTCGAAGAACGCCGGGATCCACGAGTAGCGGTCCGTGTAGTCCCAGAGCGTGATGCCGGCGCAGCGCCGCACCGCCAGGCAGTCCTCGGTGAGCCGCCGGTACCAGTCGGCCTGCGTGGCGAGTTTCGTCTCGTCGGCGGGCAGGTACATGCGGATGTCGACCTCGGTGAGCGCGGTGTCGAGGCCGAGCCGGGCGAAACGCCCCAGGTTCTCCCGCAGGGTGTCCGGATAGCCGTACTGGAGCGCCAGGTGGGCCTGGAGACCGATGCCGTGCAGCGGCACGCCCTCGGCCCTCAGCTGCCGCGCCAGCGCGTAGTAGGCGTCGCTCTTCGGGCCGACGCCCTCGATGTTGTAGTCGTTGAGATAGAGCTTGACGCGCGGGTCGGCCTGGTGGGCCCAGCGCAGCGCGTCGGCGATGTAGCCGGGTCCGAGCGTCTTGTAGAACACCGTCTCGCGGTAGGTGCCGTCCTCGTTGAACGCCTCGTTGACGACGTCCCAGGCGAACACCTTGCCCCGGTAGTGGCGCACCTCGGCCTGGATGTGGTTCTTCAGTACGGCCCTCAGCTCGTCGGCCGTCCACTCCCGGCCGGTGAGCCAGCCGGGGAGCTGGCTGTGCCAGACGAGGGTGTGGCCGCGGACCTTCTGCCGGTTGGTGCGGGCGAGTTCCACGATCTCGTCCCCCGCCGACCAGTCGAAGACGCCCTGCTGCGGCTCGGTGGCGTACCACTTCATGCCGTTGCCGGGGGTGATCTGGTCGAACTCGTGGCCGAGGATCTCCGTGTACGCGGTGTCGGTCAGCTCCGGGTTGTCGGTGGCGCTGCCGAAGTAGCGGCCGTGTCGCTGGGCGAGGTCGGCCAGGGTGGGGTCCTCGGCGGCGGCCGCGGGGCCGGTGGCGGCACCGGCGGCGACGAGGACGGCGGCGAGCGCGCCGGCGAGTCTGAGCCGGGTGCGCGAGCGGGCGGTCGTACGCATGCTGCGACTCCTCACGTGCTGCGGGACTTGGTGGCGGCAGTGGTCAGCCCTTGGTGGCGCCGGCCGCGAGTCCGCCGACGAGCTGCCGTTCGGCGACGGAGTAGAAGGCGAGGGCGGGGACCATGGCGAGGACGAGGTAGGCGAAGACCCGCGCGGTGTCGGCGGAGTACTGCCCCTGGAACTGCTGGACACCGATCGGGATCGTCCACCAGGTGGAGTCGGTGAAGACCAGCAGCGGCAGGAAGAAGTTGTTCCAGCTGGTGACGACCGCGAGGACGGAGACGGTACCGAGCGCCGGGCGGGCCATCGGCAGCAGTACCCGCCAGAAGAAGCCGAACGGACCGCAGCCGTCCAGCGTGGCCGCCTCCTCCAGCTCGCCCGGGATCTCCCGGAAGAACCCGCGCAGGATGATGATGGTCATCGGCAGCCCGAAGGCGGCCTGCGGCAGGATCACCCCGAGCGGGTTGTCGAGCAGGCCCATCGAGCGCAGCAGCAGGAACAGCGGCAGCGCGGCCACCGCGAAGGGGAACATCAGCCCCATGGTGAACAGCGTGAAGAACAGTTCCCGTCCCCGGAAGGCGAACCGCGCGAAGGAGAAGGCGGCGAGCGCGGAGACCGCGACCACCAGGACGGTGGTGGCCACCGCGATCAGCGTGCTGTTGCCGACCAGCCGCCAGAAGGAGCCCGAGCCGAGGATGTCGGTGTAGTTGGAGAACACCCACGGGCCGGGCAGCCCCACCGGGTTGTCGGAGAGCTGGTCGGTGGACTTGAACCCGGAGACCACCGCGTACAGCAGCGGTACGGCCATGACAGCGCCGACGAGGATCAGCACCGCGTGCAGGGGCAGCGTCCGCAGCCGCCGCCGGCCCCGGGGGGACTTGTCGGTGAGCGTCACTTCCCGCCTCCTCGCATGGTCGTGGTGGCCCCTTCCAGATCGCGCCGGAGCACGAACCGCTGGTAGGCGAGGGCGAAGACGAGACTGATGCCGAACATGGCGACGCTGATCGCGCTGGCGTAGCCGACCTGGTAGCGCTTGAAGCCGAACTGGAACATGGTCACGGCCATGGTCTCGGAGTGGTGGTCCGGGCCGCCCTGGGTGACCACCCACACCAGGTCGAAGAGCTGGATGGCGCCGATGACGGAGAGGAAGACGCTGATGCGCAGGGTGGGGGCGAGCAGCGGCAGGGTGACGTTGCGGAAGCGCTGCCAGGCGTTCGCGCCGTCGATGAGCGCGGCCTCCGTCAACTCCTCGGGAATGGACTGGAGTCCGGCCAGGTAGAGCATCATGTGGAAGCCGAAGTACTTCCACGTCATGACGAGGAAGAGCGTCGCCATCACCGTCGAGGGGTCGGCGAACCACTCCCCGCCGAGGCCGTCCAGCCCGATCCCGCCCAGCACCCGGTCGGCGAGGCCGTCGTCCGGCGCGAAGATCATGCTGAACAGCACACCGGTGATGGCCTCGGAGAGCACGTACGGCGCGAAGAACAGCATCCGGTACACGGCGCGGCCGCGCATCCGCTGGTTGAGCAGGACCGCCATGGCGAGTGCGAACGGCAGTTGGAGCGCCAGCGAGAGCACCACCAGGAGCAGGCAGCGCCAGAGGTCGCCGAGGAAGACGGGGTCGGCGAAGAGCCGGGTGAAGTTCTCTGTGCCGATGTAGTCCTCGGGCATCCCGAAGCCGCCCCACCGGAAGAAGGCGGCGTACACGGCGAAGAGGATCGGCAGCAGGACCAGGACGAGGAAGAGCACCAGCGCGGGCAGCTGGAATCCGACCGCGGTGAGCCAGTGGAGCACGCGGCGCCGGGTCCGTCCCGGGTCGGCGCCGGGCGGCCCGGACGGGGGCCCGGCCTCGGAGCCGAGCCGCTTGTCCGGCAGGAACGTGGAGGTCATGGGCGGTTACTGCTCTTCCTTCGCGACCTTGGTGATCGACTCGGTGACCTGCTCGGCGGACTTGGAGCCGGCGATGAGCGCGGAGACGCTGTCGTTGACCTCCTGGCCGACGGCGGGCGCGTACGCCTGGTCGAGGTAGAGCTGGAAGCCGGTGGCGGCCTTCAACTGCTTCTGCACGGCGCTCAGGTTGGGGTCGGTCAGGGCGCTCTCGGCGGCCGGTACGACGGGCAGCACTCCGGTCTTCTTCACCAGTTCCCGGTCGGTGGCGGCCGAGGCGAAGAACTCCAGGAAGTCGACGGCGGCCTGCGGGGCGCCCCGTCGCAGCGCGTGTCCGCCGCCCCCGCCGAACACCTCGGTGATGGCGCCCTTGCCGCCCTCGACCGCCGGGAACGGGAAGAAGCCGAGGTCGTCGCCGAGCCCCTTGCCCGCGTCGGCCTGCACCACCGGGGCCCACTGCCCCATCAGCTCCATCGCGGCCTTGCCGTTGCCGACGGTGGCGGCCTGGCCGGTGGGGCTGGAGTACGCGGCGCCGAGGAAGCCCTTCTGGAACGGCTGGAGGTCGACGAGTTCCTTCAGGTGCTGCCCTGCCTGGACGAACCCGGGCCCGGTGAAGTCCTTGTCGTCGGCGGCCTGCTGCACGGCGTCCGCCCCGGCGGTGCGCATCGCGAGGTAGGCCCAGTAGTACATCTCGGGCCACTTCTCCTTGCCGGCCACGGCGAGGGGGGTGACGCCCTCCGACTTCAGGGTGCGTACGGCGTCGAGGAAGGCGGTCCAGGTGGTGGGCGGGGCGTCGATGCCGGCCTTCTCGAAGAGCGCCTTGTTGTACCAGAAGCCGACCATGCCGATGTCGAACGGGATGCCGTAGACCTTGTCGTCGATCAGGTACGGCTCCTTGGCGACCGGGAGCAGGCCCTCGGCCCAGTCCTTCGTCCGGTCGGACAGGTCCTCGACGAGGCCCGCGTCGACCTGTTGCCTGAGCACCCCGCCGCCCCAGGTGTGGAAGATGTCCGGGAGCTTGCCGGAGGCGGTCAGTGCCGTCATCTTCGACTTGTACGCGTCGTTCTCCAGCTGAACGATCTTGATCTTCACCTTGGGATTCCGCGCCTCGAACTCCTTGGCCAGGGAGGCCCAGACGTCCTTCGTCGGCTGGGTGGTGGAGATGTTCCACCACTCGACCGTGGTGGTGCCGGACGACCCTTCGTCCGAGTCACCGCCGCAGCCGCTCAGTGCCGTCATGCCCAGACCGGCCGCGGCCGAGACCGCGAGGAAGCCGCGGCGGGACAGTGCCGGGTCGCCCATGGTGCGCTCCTTGGGGTGCGAAAGGGTGCGAAAGTTTCGGAGTCCATCCAGAAAGATGCGTTGCTGCCGCACCCTAAGGACAGCGTGTGAAGGGTGGCAACCCCTCGTGCATGACCAATCCGGAGCATCGATGGGCCGCCCGACGAGTGCTGAAACTTTCGGCTCAGCCCACGAACCTTTGCGCACGACGCGCCACCTACGCCGAAAGCCCCTAAACGCTCATACAAGGGGCATGTACGAGTAATCCGGATACGGTGGGCCCATGAGCCTGAGCATCCGCAACCAACTCCCCGGCACCGTCACCACCGTCACCCCGGGCGAGGCGATGGCGACGGTCAAGGTCCGACTGGCCGGCGGCCAGGACCTCACCGCGGCGATCACCCGCGAGGCGGCCGACGACCTCGGCCTCGCGCCGGGTTCCGCCGTACGGGCCCTGGTGAAGTCGACGGAGGTGTCCCTTGCCACCGCCCCCGTCCAGGGCCTCTCCATCCGCAACCGGCTGCCCGGCACGGTCACCGCGCTCGCCGCCGGCGACGCGATGGCCTCGGTGAAGGTCGCCGTCGAGGGCGCCGAACTGACCGCCGCGATCACCAGGGAGGCCGCCGACGACCTCCGCCTCGCGGCCGGCCTGCCCGTCGTCGCGCTCGTGAAGTCGACCGAGGTGTCCCTCGCAACAGCCTGAGGCGGACACGCGAAAGGGGCCCCGCCGACCGGCGGGGCCCCTTCAGTGTTCTACCGCTACTGCTGCGCTCAGTCCTCGTACGCGTCCAGCGGCGGGCACGAGCAGACCAGGTTCCGGTCGCCGAAGGCCTGGTCGATCCGGCGCACCGGCGGCCAGTACTTGTCGGCGGCCGACACCCCGGCCGGGAACACGGCCTCCTCGCGGCTGTAGGCGTGCGTCCACTCACCGCCCAGCGCGGCGGCGGTGTGCGGGGCGCCCCGCAGCGGGTTGTCGTCCGCGGGCCACTCCCCCGCCCCGACCTTCTCGATCTCCGCGCGGATGGCGATCATCGCGTCGCAGAACCGGTCCAGCTCGGCCAGGTCCTCGGACTCGGTCGGCTCGATCATCAGCGTGCCGGCCACCGGGAACGACATCGTCGGCGCGTGGAACCCGTAGTCGATCAGCCGCTTGGCGACGTCGTCGACGCTCACCCCGGTCGCCTTGGTCAGCGGCCGCAGGTCGATGATGCACTCGTGCGCGACCAGCCCGCCCGGCCCGGTGTACAGCACCGGGTAGTGCGGCTCCAGGCGCTTGGCGACGTAGTTGGCGGACAGCACCGCCACCTGCGTGGCGCGCTTTAGGCCCTCGCCGCCCATCAGCCGCACGTACGCCCACGAGATGGGCAGGATGCCCGCCGACCCCCAGGGAGCCGCCGAGATCGGCCCCACGCCCGTCTGCGGCCCGGCGGCGGGCTGCAACGGGTGGTTGGGCAGGTACGGCGCGAGGTGCGAGCGTACGGCCACGGGGCCGACGCCGGGACCGCCGCCGCCGTGCGGGATGCAGAACGTCTTGTGCAGGTTCAGGTGGGAGACGTCGCCGCCGAAGTGACCGGGCTTGGCGAGACCCACCAGAGCGTTGAGGTTGGCGCCGTCCACGTAGACCTGGCCGCCGGCGTCGTGCACCGCCGCGCAGATGTCGGCGACGTGCGCCTCGAACACGCCGTGCGTGGACGGGTAGGTGATCATCAGCACCGCCAGCTCGTCGCGGTGCTGCTCGATCTTGGCCCGCAGGTCCTCGACGTCGACCTCGCCGTCCTCGGCGGTCCTGACGACGACGACCTTCATCCCGGCCATGACGGCGCTGGCGGCGTTCGTGCCGTGCGCGGAGGACGGGATGAGGCAGACGGTGCGCTGCTCGTCGCCGTTGGCCCGGTGGTACCCGCGTACGGCGAGCAGCCCGGCCAGCTCGCCCTGCGACCCGGCGTTCGGCTGGAGGGAGACCTTGTCGTACCCGGTGACCTCCGCGAGCCGCTCCTCCAGCTCCCGGATGAGCGTCAGGTAGCCCTGCGCCTGCTCGGCCGGGGCGAAGGGGTGCAGCGCCCCGAACTCGGGCCAGGTCACCGGCTCCATCTCGGTCGTCGCGTTGAGCTTCATCGTGCAGGAGCCCAGCGGGATCATGCCGCGGTCGAGCGCGTAGTCCCGGTCGGCGAGGCGCCGCAGGTAGCGCAGCATCGCCGTCTCGGAGCGGTGCTGGTGGAAGACCGGGTGGGTCAGGAACTCGTCGGTGCGCAGCAGCGCCTCGGGCAGCGCGTCCCCGGCCGTCGCGTCCAGCGCCTCGATGTCGCCCTCGACGCCGAACGCGCTCCACACACCCGCGATCTGGGCACGCGTGGTGGTCTCGTCGCAGGCGGCGGAGACGTGGTCGGCGTCGACGAGCCGGAGGTTGACGCCGTTGCTCCGGGCGGCGGAGACGACCTCGGCGGCCCGGCCGGGCACCCGCGCGGTGACCGTGTCGAAGTAGTCGCCGTGGACGGTGGCGACGCCGCCCGCGGTCAGGCCCGCGGCGAGGATCGCGGCGTAGCGGTGGGTGCGCCGGGCGATGGAGCGCAGCCCCTGCGGCCCGTGGTACACCGCGTACATCCCGGCCATCACGGCGAGGAGCACCTGCGCGGTGCAGATGTTGCTGGTCGCCTTCTCCCGGCGGATGTGCTGCTCACGGGTCTGCAGCGCGAGCCGGTAGGCGCGGTTGCCGTCGGCGTCGACGGAGACGCCGACGAGCCGGCCGGGCAGGGACCGGGCCATCTTCTCCTGGACGGCCATGTATCCGGCGTGCGGCCCGCCGAAGCCCATCGGCACCCCGAACCGCTGGGTCGTGCCGACCGCGATGTCCGCGCCCAGCTCGCCGGGGGACTTCAGCAGCGTCAGCGCGAGCAGGTCGGCGGCGACGGTGACGAGCGCGCCCAGTTCGTGCGCCCGGTCGATGACCGGCTTGATGTCACGGACGGCACCGGAGGCGCCCGGGTACTGGATCAGGACGCCGTTGATCTCCCGCTCGGCGACCTCGGCCGGGATGCCGTCGGTGAGGTCGGCGACGACGACCTCGACGCCGGTCGGCTCCGCGCGGGTCCGGATCACGGCGACGGTCTGCGGCAGCGCGTCGGCGTCGATCAGGAAGAGGCCCTTCTTGTTCTTCCCCAGCCGCCGGGACAGCGCCATCGCCTCGGCGGCGGCCGTGGACTCGTCGAGCAGCGAGGCGCCCGAGGTGGGCAGACCGGTCAGCTCGGCGACCATGGTCTGGAAGTTGAGCAGCGCCTCCAGGCGGCCCTGCGAGATCTCCGGCTGGTACGGCGTGTACGCCGTGTACCAGGCCGGGTTCTCCATCACGTTGCGCAGGATCACCGGCGGGGTGAACGTGCCGTAGTAGCCCAGGCCGATCATCGAGTCGAGGACCTGGTTGCGGTCGGCGAGGGAGCGCAGCTCGGCCAGCACCTCGGCCTCGGAACGCGCCGCCGGCAGTTCGAGTGCCTCGGCGTTCTTGATCACGTCCGGTACCGCTGCGGCCGTCAGCTCGTCGAGGGAGCCGTACCCGGCCTGCGCGAGCATCTTGGCTTGGGCCTCGTGGTCGGGGCCGATGTGGCGCTGTTCGAACGGCATCGCCCGTTCGAGCTCGGAGAGCGGAGTGCGGTGGGCGGTCATCTACGGAGGCCTCCTGGTCTGTCACGACCTGCGAGGGGCACCACGGCGCGGGTGCCCGGACGGCCTCCCCCTCTGTCATCTCGACCTGAGAGCTTCACCGGGATCCTGTCGGGGCGTCCCGGCTTTCACCGTCGGTGAGAGCGGAAGCCGTCGAGCCCCGCCCTGCTTTCCAGAGTGACCTCGTCCGTGCGGTACGTGGGCCTGAGAGATTCCGGGGAGGATTTGCTCCTTCGGCGCCTCCGATGTAACTGGAGGACTCTCCCGCACGGGGTCAGCAGCCGTTTGCCAGCGTACCAGCGTGGCCCCCGCACGGTCTTTCGAGTGGCCGACCCCCCGAATGTGCTCTTTTGTAGTGCTTACGGATGATTACCGGATGGCTGGCAACCATGTGGAGGGCCCGTGCGCACCGACATCGATCCCCGCAATCTGATCGGCCGCAAGGCGTTCGACCGCAACGGCACGAGGATCGGCACCGTCGACGAGGTCTACCTCGACGACGCCACCGGCGTACCGGAGTGGGCCGCGATACGCACCGGCCTGTTCAGCCGGGACGCGTTCGTCCCGCTGGAACCCAGCGAGCTGGTCGAAGGCGCTCTCCGCGTCCCCTTCGAGCGGGGCCTGATCAAGGAGGCCCCCGACTTCGGCGTGGGCCGCCACCTCTCCCCGGAGCAGGAACTCCAGCTCTACCACCACTACGGCCTGGACGTCTCCGCCCCACCCCCACTCCCCGACCACGACTTCGGCACCCTGGCCCCCCAACAAGACCCAACCTGACCCCACCCCCCACCCGCCCCCGCGACCCACCGCAGCCACCTCACCGCCTCGCTGCGGCCAACCGCAGCTGCCCCGCCGCGCCCCGCCGCGGCCACCCCGCCGCCCGCCGCCCG
>NZ_JAVRHI010000568.1:0-9762 GCF_034105845.1 Streptomyces sp. CRN 30
CGGACTGGCGGCGCTGCGGGACGCGCTGCGCGCCCTCGCCGAGGAACCGGCCGGCCCCGGCGCGGACGCGGGCGAGCGACGTGACCGGCCCGGCCGGCAGCGCGTCCAGTACCTCCTGGACCGGATCGGCGGGCACGGCCTGCCGCGCGCCGCCGCCCGGACGGTCGGTCTCGCCGCCGCCGAGGTACTGGGCGCGTACGACGCCCATGCCGCGCAGGCGGCCCGTGCGGCGGCCGTCCACTGGGACCTGGACGCCGAGCCGGTACGGCTGGACCGGCTCGCGGAGTTGTGCGGCACCGGTCGGCCCGTCCTCGCCGCGCGGGTGGCCGACCTGGTGCACCAGGCCCTGGACCCGCGGGACGGCCCCGGTGACCCCGGGACGCTGCTGGCCGAGGCCGAGTGGCTGGCCGGTCACGGCGGTCACGCCCAGGGACTGCTGGCCGTCGCCGTCACCGACGCCCTGGGCGAGCGCGAGGAGTGGCCCGCCCGCTGGCGCGACCTGCTGCGGGCGCTGCGCCGCCACCCGGTCGCCGATGTACGGGACACCGCGCTGGACCGGACGACGGCGTGGGAGTGACTCCCCGGCGCCGAGCACCCGCCCCACGCACCGGCCGCGCGTGCCGGACCCCCGCGCGTGGCACGGGCCCGGCGCGCGGAACGGACTCAACGCGCGTGACGGGCCCGGCGCGCGGGAGGTGCGGTCAGGTAGGACAGCGGACCGGCCGCGCGGGACCATGGACCGGCCGCGTGCGATTACGGACCGGTCGCGCGGAACAGCGGGCGCGTCGCGCGGGGCAGCGGGACGGCCGCGCGAGGCAGCGGACCGGCCGCGCGGGACCATGGACCGGCCGCGCGGGGCCACGGACCGGTCGCGTGTGGCAGCGGACCGGTCGCGTGTCCGGTGGTCGGGTCAGCGGGTGCCCCGCGCCGCCATCCGCGCCTTGCGCGCCGCCAGCCTCTCGTCGAACTTGGCGGCCTCCGCGTCCAGTCCGCCCATGAACAGGCCCAGTTCGTCCTGCGCCTTGAGTCCCTCGGGGCCGAGCCCGTCGATCTCCATGATCTTCAGGAAGCGCAGGACGGGCTGGAGCACGTCGTCGTGGTGGAT
The DNA here is from genome assembly GCF_034105845.1 of Streptomyces sp. CRN 30. Lineage (NCBI taxonomy): Bacteria > Bacillati > Actinomycetota > Actinomycetes > Kitasatosporales > Streptomycetaceae > Streptomyces > Streptomyces sp. CRN 30. The sequence goes on from NZ_JAVRHI010000568.1 coordinate 1,106, forward strand.
GCGCATGTTGTAGACCTCGCCGATCGCCATCTGCGCGGCGGCCCGCTCGAAACCGGGCATACCGTGTCCGGGCATCCGGAAGTTCACGACGACGTCCCGCACCGCCTGCATCGTCAGGTCGGGCGCGATCTCGAACGCCGCCTTGAGCAGGTTCCGGTAGAACACCATGTGCAGGTTCTCGTCGGTGGCGATGCGGGCCAGCATCCGGTCGCAGACCGGATCGCCCGACTGGTGGCCGGTGTTGCGGTGCGAGATGCGGGTGGCCAGCTCCTGGAAGGCGACGTAGGCGACCGAGTGCAGCATCGAGTGGCTGTTGTCCGACTCGAAGCCCTCGCTCATGTGGGCCATCCGGAACTGCTCCAGCTTGTCCGGGTCCACCGCGCGCGAGGCGAGCAGGTAGTCCCGCATCACGATGCCGTGCCGGCCCTCCTCCGCCGTCCAGCGGTGCACCCAGGTGCCCCAGGCGCCGTCGCGGCCGAACAGCGACGCGATCTCGTGGTGGTAGCTGGGCAGGTTGTCCTCGGTGAGCAGGTTCACCACCAGCGCGATCCGGCCGATCTCGGTGACCTTGGACTGGCCCTTCTCCCAGGCCTCGCCGTCCTCGAACTGGCCGGGGAAGTTACGGCCGTCGGTCCACGGCACGTACTCGTGCGGCATCCAGTCCTTGGCGACCTTCAGGTGCCGGTTCAGTTCCTTCTCCACCACTTCTTCCAGCGCGTACAGCAGCCGGGCGTCGGTCCAGGCGGAAGAGCTGCCGAGAGGTGCGGAAGTGAGCGACACGAAAAACTCCAGGGGACGGGTGAGGCCGATCGAACGGTTCCGGCGAGCGGTGCGGGAACCTACGGCATCGTAGGCTACGACACCGTAGGTTACGAGACCGTAGGTTAAGCCTGCCGTAAAGGCCCTGATCACACGCACCGTACGCGGGAGAAAGCCCCGGGTACCCATGGGCCCCGGGGCCGAACGGCCGTATCGCCGGCCCGTCAGACGGTCTCGGCGACGGCCTCCGCGGTGGTCTCGCGCAGCTCTCCCTCCGCCAGCAGCAGCCAGCGCGTGATGCCGATCGACCGCAGGAACGGCAGATCGTGACTGGCCACGATCAGCGCCCCCTCGTACGAGTCCAGGGCCGTGGTGAGCCGGCGGACGCTCGCCATGTCCAGATTGTTGGTGGGCTCGTCCAGCATCAGCAACTGCGGCGCGGGCTCCGCCAGCATGAGCGCGGCCAGCGTCGCGCGGAAGCGTTCGCCGCCGGAGAGCGTCGCCGCCCGCTGGTCGGCGCGGGCGCCCCGGAACAGGAAGCGGGCGAGCCGCGCCCGGATCCGGTTGCCGGTGGCGTCCGGCGCGAACCGGGCCACGTTCTCGACGACGGACAGCTCCCCGTCGAGGACGTCCAGCCGCTGCGGCAGGAACCGCAGCGGCACGTGCGCCGTGGCCTCGCCGGAGACCGGCTCCAGCTCCCCGGCGATCGTGCGCAGCAGCGTCGTCTTGCCCGCGCCGTTGCGCCCGATCAGCGCGATGCGCTCCGGACCGTACAGGTCGCAACCGCCCTTCACGCGCGCGCCGTAGCGCAGTTCCAGCTCGCGCAGGGTGAGCACCGTACGGCCCGCCGGGACGGCCGTGTACGGCAGGTCGACGCGGATCTCGTCGTCGTCCCGTACGGCCTCCACCGCGTCGTCGAGCCGTTCCCTGGCCTCGGCGAGCCGCTCCTCGTGCAGGATGCGGTGCTTGCCCGCGGACTCCTGGGCCGCGCGTTTGCGTGCCCCCATGACGATCTTCGGCTCGCGTTTCTGCTCGTACATCTTCTGGCCGTACCGCTTGCGGCGGGCCAGCTTGACCTGGGCGTCGGAGAGTTCGCGCTGCTGCCGCCGCAGGTCGGACCCGGCGACCCGCACCATGCGCTCGGCGGCCTCCTGCTCGACGGCGAGGGCCTCCTCGTAGGCGGAGAAGTTCCCGCCGTACCAGACGATCCCGGCGCCGCCCCGGTCCGCGGGGCGGCGGTCCGGGACGCCGGTGCGGCGCAGGTCCGCGATCTGGTCGACCAGGTCGAGCAGCTCGCGGTCGTGGCTGACGACGACCATCACCCCGGGCCAGGACGCGACGGCGGCGTAAAGCCGTCCGCGCGCGTACAGATCGAGGTTGTTGGTCGGCTCGTCCAGGAGCAGGACGTCGGGCCGGCGCAGCAGCAGCGCGGCCAGCCGCAGCAGCACCGACTCGCCGCCCGAGATCTCGCCGACGGTGCGGTCGAGGCCGATGTGGCCGAGGCCGAGTTCGCCGAGTGTGGCACGCGCGCGTTCCTCCACGTCCCAGTCGTCGCCGAGGGTCTCGAAGTGCCCCTCGGCGGCGTCACCGGCCTCGATGGCGTGGAGCGCGGCCCGCCGCTCGGCGATGCCGAGCACCTCGTCGACGCGGAGCGCGGTGTCGAGGGTGACGTTCTGCGGGAGGTAGCCGATCTCGCCCGCGGTACGGACGGTCCCGCCGGTCGGGGTGAGCTGCCCGGCGACGAGTTTCAGCAGGGTCGACTTGCCGGCTCCGTTGACACCGACGAGCCCGGTGCGGCCGGGGCCGAACGCGGCGTCGAGGTCCTGGAAGACGGGCGTGCCGTCGGGCCAGGCGAAGGAGAGGGCGGTACAGCTGATGGATGTATGCATGAGAAGCGTCTCCGCGGTTGCGTGATGCGGTCAGGGGCAAACGCGTATCGAGACACCGGGAGAGGCGACCACGGCGGAAGGCCCGCGGAGGAGGGAGGAGCCCTGCTCGTCGGGAACGGCTCGAACGCCGAGGTCGCACGCGGCGGACACACCTGAACGGTGTGGCGCGGTGTCTCAGGACCTCAGACGAGCAACGTCCTACTCCGATCGACGACAACAGGACCCGTTCACCGTAAGAGGGGCCGTGAAGACTGTCAATCGTCTTTCGCCAGCGGCCTCACGGACCCGAGGAGGCCCCGTGACCCACGGCTCGCTCTCGATCCCCGCCCGGCTCGGCCTGCTGGCGCTGGACGCCGACCGTCCCTCCGGCTCGGACCCCGCGCCCGCCCACCGCCTGGTGCGGGCCGGCGCCCTCGCCGAACTGGCCCGGCGCGGCCTGCTCGTCGACGACGACTCCATCGCCACCCCGGTCGACCTGGACTCCCGTACCGGCGACGCCGTCCTGGACGGGCTGCTGGAGCTGGTTTGCGAGTCGCTGCCGCACGGTTGGCGGACCTGGGTGCGGCTGCGGGCGCGGATCACCGCGGACGCGGTCCGGGAGCAGCTGGTGGCCGAGGGGCTGCTGCACGCGGAGAAACGACGGGTGCTCGGGGTCTTCCCGTCCGTCGAGCACCGCCTGGCGCGGCCCGCGCTCGTGGCGGCGCTCAGGGAGGAGACGCGGCAGGCGCTGCGGGGCGAGACTCCCGTCGAACGGCTCTCCGCGCGGGACGCGACCGTCGCGGCCCTCGCCGGGGCCGCCCGGCTGCGGACCCTGGGCGGCGCGACGGCGGACGTGACCGCCGCGGCCGGGAACGTCGAGATCGTACGGGAGCTGTGCGCGGCCCTGTCCGCGGCGGCGGCCAAGGCGGCGGCGACAGCCTGACGGCCCGGCGGCCCGCGTCAGCGGGTGCCGCGCATCAGTTCCTCCAGTTCGCGGTCCAGGTCGAGCTGGAGGTGTTCCGTACCGACCGGGACCAGGTCACTCGTGGCCCGCAGGAACCGGCGGAGTTCGCCCGAGCGGACGTGGACCACGGCGGTGCCCTCCGGGGCGTGGAACTCCAGGACGGTGCGGTCGTAGCCGTACGGCCGCACCCGCACGTCGCCGTGGCCCTCCGGTTCCCGCAGGCCGGCGATGAGCAGCTCACGGGAGAAGGTCCAGCAGACGTCCACGCCCTCCAGCGTGGCCGGGGCGGGGAAGGTCATGCGGACGGCGAACGGGTCGCTCCGGTCGTACTGGAGCGACGCGGGGATGTTGGGCATGCGGGGCGCGGCGGCGACGAGGCGCGCCTCGACGGGCTGCTCGATGACGGTGGACAACGCCTTGCTCCCTCGGGACGGCTGACGGCTGGCGGCTGGGCGGCGAGCGGGTCGATGGACGGTCCGGCATCGAATGAGACGCCGGAAGGAGTCGATCCGTGCACATGGAGAGAGTGACCTCTGTCACCGCCTTCATTCACAGAAGTGATCCCGAGTGACGTGGCTCTCCTCGTGTGGCCCGAACGCCGCGTACCTCACCGCCTGTTGACCCTGGATCAGGCGCACGCCGCGTATGTCCTCAACGTGTGCTTTGGTTCGCGGGAGTAAACGGATATGGGCGGATATCCTACCCGTCCCGGTGCCGCCGGGACGCCCGGCGCGGGCGGGGCGCGGGGCACGCCGTAGGCTCCTGGGCACCATGACGACCGCATCGAGCTGGGCACCATGACGTCCGTAACGATTCCCGGGGACCGGCCGGTCACCGAGGAGCAGGCCCGCGCGGAGCAGGAGCGGCTGCGCGCCCGGCTGGTGCTCGACGAACCCGGGCCGCCGCCCGGCACCGGCCACGTCACCGGGGTCGACGTGGCCTACGACGACGAGCGGGACCTCGTCGCGGCGGCGGCCGTCGTCCTGGACGCCGCGACGCTCGCGGTCGTCGCCGAGGCCACGGCCGTCGGCCGGGTCTCCTTCCCCTACGTGCCCGGCCTGCTGGCCTTCCGCGAGATCCCGGCCGTCCTCGCCGCCCTGGAGGCGCTGCCCGGCCCGCCGGGACTGGTGGTCTGCGACGGCTACGGCCTCGCCCACCCGCGCCGGTTCGGCCTCGCGAGCCACCTCGGCGTGCTCACCGGCCTGCCGACGATCGGCGTCGCCAAGAACCCGTTCACCTTCGCCTACGAGGCTCCCGCGGCGCCGCGCGGCAGTACGTCCCCGCTGCTCGCGGACGGCGAGGAGGTCGGCCGGGCCCTCAGGACGCGGGACGGGGTGAAGCCCGTCTTCGTCTCCGTCGGACACCGTGTCGGCCTCGACAACGCCTGCGCGCACACGCTGGCGCTGTCGCCCGCCTACCGCCTCCCGGAGACGACCCGCAGGGCGGACGCCCTCTGCCGCCGGGCGCTGAGCGAGGCGGGACCGGGCGTCTGAGTATCCGTACGGATGTGTCGACCGCGCGGCCCCGGGCAGGCTGGGCCGCATGACTTCGCAGCGAGCCCCTGAGTCCTTCGCCCGGCCCGGCCGTTCCGTGACGGCCGGCATGACCCTCGCGATGCTGGCGGGGCTGGCCTGGACCGGCGGAATGATATGGACGATCGCCGGGTGGGCCCTGTAGGGACCGCCGCGCACACCCGGCCGGCGCCCGTCACCGCTCCGCCGGCGCCCGTCACCGCTCCGCCGCCACCCGGAACCGCAGCCCCGCCGCCCGCAGCCGCGCCGTCAGCGCGTCGCCCATCGCCGCCGCCGTGGTGACCTGGCCGGACGTCTCCGGCAGCGCGTCCAGCGCCAGAGACAGCGCCGACTCCGCGAACATCTTCGCCGTCTCGTCGTACCCCGGGTCGCCGCCCGACACCTCGGTGAACACCCGCCGGCCGCCGCCCTCGCCGACGAAGCGCACCGAGAACCAGCTCCGGGCGCGCCGCGCGGCGTCGGGGCCGTCCCCGGACCGCAGCCGGTCCGCCAGCCACCGCCGCGCGGGCGGGACCTGGGCCGCCGTCACCAGCGCGCCGGCCGCCGCGACACCGCCGAGCGCGACGGGCAGCCGCCGTACGGCCGCGTAGTGCCGGTAGCGGAAGTCCGGCCCGTACCGCTCCAGAGCCGCCGCGGACCTCCGGACGACCTGCGGATCGACCGTCGGCAGCGGGAGCGCCCAGGCGTCCACCTCACCGGCGAACCGCGGCGCGGGCGTCGGGGCCAGTGCGCGCCGGCCCGCCGGGCGCGGCTCGCGGCGCCGCCGCTCCCGGGCCGCGTCGCGCAGCTGCCGCCCGCGCGCCACCTGGCCGAGCGCGGAGGCGAACGTGCCGCCCGAGAAGGCGGCGTGCGCGGTCACGAAGCCGTCCACCGTCAGCGGTACGCCCGCGGGGAGGTGCCCGACGGTGAAGTACACGCCGAGGTCGTGCGGGACCGAGTCGAAGCCGCAGGCGTGCACCAGCCGCGCGCCGGTCTCCCGCGCGCGTGCGTCGTGCCGGACGTACATCAGGTCCACGAACTCGGGCTCGCCGGTGAGGTCCAGATAGTCCGTGCCGGCGTCGGCGCAGGCGGCGACGAGCGGCTCCCCGTGGCGCACGTAGGGGCCGACCGTCGTGGCCACCACGCGCGCGTGACGGGCGATGTCGTGGACGGAGGCCGGGTCGGCGACGTCGGCCTTCAGTACGCCGATGTCCGCCGCGCCGGGCAGCCGCTCGCGCAGCCGGCGCAGCTTCTCCTCGTCGCGCCCGGCGATCGCCCACCGCACTCCGCCGGGCGCGTGCGCCGCGAGGTACTCCGCGGTCAGCCGCCCCACGAACCCCGTCGCCCCGACGAGCACGATGTCGTACGGCCGCCCGTGGCCCCGCGGGCGCTCGCGCCCCGGTGACCGCCCGTGCTCAAGTGGCCGTTCGCCCTGGAGTGACTGCTTCCGCACCTCGCTCATGACACCTCCTGTGTCCCTCGGGTGACGCACCGTCGCCGGTGCCCGAGGCTAGCGTGAGAGGCGCCCGGTCACACCCCCGGGCTAAGCGCTTGCTCGTTCCGCTCTTGTGCCGACCGGAACGGGTTCCTAACATTCCTAACATCACTGGTGTTACATCGATACTGTCACGGGCAGGGGGCCGGATGGCCACGGCAATGGCGCCTACGCACGGACCGCTCACCGGCGTACGCGTGCTGGAGCTGGCCGGCATCGGCCCCGGCCCGTTCGCGGCGATGCTCCTGGCCGACCTCGGCGCCGACGTCGTCCGGGTCGACCGCCCCGGCGGGCCCGGACTCGGCGTCGCCCCGGAGCACGATCTCACCGGCCGCAACAAGCGCTCGGTGATCGTCGACCTCAAGGACCCCGGCGGACCCGCGCGCGTCCTCGACCTCGCGGCGCGCGCCGACGCCCTGATCGAGGGCTACCGCCCCGGCGTCGCCGAGCGCCTCGGCATCGGCCCCGGGCCCTGCCACGCCCGCAACCCGCGCCTCGTCTACGGCCGGATGACCGGCTGGGGCCAGGACGGCCCCCTCGCCCGGCGGGCCGGGCACGACATCGGGTACATCGCCCTCACCGGCACCCTCGGCATGATCGGCGCCGCCGACGGGCCCCCGGCCGTCCCCGCCAACCTCCTCGGCGACTACGCCGGCGGCTCCCTCTACCTCGTCGTCGGCGTCCTGGCCGCCCTGCACCACGCGCGCGTGACGGGCACCGGGCAGGTGGTGGACGCCGCCATCGTCGACGGCACCGCGCACCTCTCCGCGATGATCCATGGCATGCTCGCCGCCGGCGGCTGGCAGGACCGGCGCGGCGTCAACATCCTGGACGGCGGCTGCCCCTTCTACGGCACCTACGCCACCTCCGACGGCGGGTACATGGCGGTCGGCGCCCTGGAACAGCGGTTCTACGAGGAGTTCATGACGCTCCTCGGGCTGCCGGAGCGGGTGCCGGACCGGGACGACCCCGCCCGCTGGGAGGCGCTGCGCGCGGCGATCGCCGCGCGGTTCGCCACCCGCACCCGCGACGAGTGGACGGCGCTCTTCGAGGGCAGCGACGCGTGCGTGGCGCCCGTGCTGTCGCTGCGCGAGGCGCCGCACCACCCGCACCTCGCCGCCCGCGCCACCTTCACCGACCACGGCGGCGCCGTCCAGCCCGCCCCCGCGCCCCGGTTCTCCGCGACCCCGGCCGCCGTCCGCACCGGTCCCGCCCGGCCGGGCGCCGACACGGCGGCCGTGGCCCGCGACTGGGACGTGCCGCGACTGACCTCCTCCTGACCCTCACCCTTCTGACCCTCATCGAAAGGCCGGCCAGTGACCACCGAAGCGTATGTGTACGACGCGATCCGCACCCCGCGCGGGCGCGGCAAGGCAGGCGGCGCCCTGCACGGCACCAAGCCCGTCGACCTGGTCGTCGGACTCATCCACGAGATCCGCGCCCGCTTCCCCGGGCTCGACCCGGCCGCCGTCGACGACATCGTCCTCGGCGTGGTCGGCCCGGTCGGCGACCAGGGCTCCGACATCGCGCGGATCGCCGCCGTCGCCGCGGGGCTGCCGGACACGGTGGCCGGCGTGCAGGAGAACCGCTTCTGTGCCTCGGGTCTTGAGGCGGTCAACATGGCCGCCGCCAAGGTCCGTTCGGGCTGGGAGGACCTGGTCCTCGCGGGCGGCGTCGAGTCCATGTCCCGGGTGCCGATGGCCTCGGACGGCGGAGCCTGGTTCAACGACCCGATGACCAACCTCGCCACGAACTTCGTGCCGCAGGGCATCGGCGCCGACCTGATCGCCACCATCGAGGGCTTCTCCCGCCGGGACGTCGACGAGTACGCGGCGCTGTCCCAGGAGCGCGCGGCCACGGCGTGGAAGGAGGGCCGCTTCGAGCGGTCCGTCGTCCCCGTGCGGGACCGCGCGGGGCTCACCGTCCTCGACCACGACGAGCACCTCCGGCCGGGCACCACCGCCGACACCCTCGCGAAACTCAAGCCGTCCTTCGCGGACATCGGCGAACTGGGCGGATTCGACGCGGTGGCGTTGCAGAAGTACCACTGGGTCGAGGCC